>RFOC01000046.1 GCA_009926815.1 Planctomycetota bacterium | reverse complement strand
CGGTTCGAGTGAGTGATTCGGGCGAGGGACGGACGTCTCGACGCGGCGTCGAATGCCGCCGGCACGCATGAAGCCCTCACCCCATCCGGCCGAGCTCGACGTTTCCGTGTCCGGATCGCGCCGCGTCTCTCAACCCGCGACCCTTCCCCGCTTCCTCGCCCTGGCTCTGGGCGAGTCCTTCGGCAATCCTGCGGCCTTCCGCAGCGCCGCGTTCATGCGGGTCTGCCAGCCCGGCCCCGATGCACGGAACCGTGCCAGCACATCGGGATCCACGCGCAGCAGCACCGGGATCTTGCGCAAGCCTCCACAGGCGATCACCGCGTCCACCAGCGGCATGGCCCTGCGAAAGTCCGCGGGCGTCCACTCCGGGTTGTCCGGATCGCCCCGAATGCCCCTGCGAATGGCCGCGTCCTCACGCCGGGTGGGGAGCTTCATCTGAACCATCCGGCCTTCCTTGCTGCGTCGCTTCATGATGAGCCTCGATCTCACGCCGATTCGCCTTTCGAAGACTGATGATCCGGATGGCGTCATTCCGGACCGTGAACACCACGCAGTGCAGACGCTCGCCGATGACCCCCATGCCCCGCCAGCGGCGCTCGCCATAGTCCGCCCGACGATCCTCGATCACCGCAAGACTGGGCCAGTCCAGGGCGAGCACGTCCGCGAACGAGCAGCCATGCTTCCGCCGATTGACGGCATCCTTGACGGGATCGAACTCGAAGCGTCGAACAGCAGTATATACATTCGGCTCGTCCATGCACCCTCCCTGCCAGGGGATGTATCGCCGACGAACGGGCGCTCCCGGACTTCAGGCCGTTTTTCCAGTCACTCCGCGCGCGGGTAGTCGGTGTAGCCGCGTTCGGCGCCGCCGTAGTAGAGCGACTCGTCTCCCTTGGCCAGCGGCAGGTTCCGCCGAAGACGCTCGGGCAGGTCGGGATTGGCGATGAAGGGCCGGCCGAACACGCAGGCATCGCACAGGCCGGCCGAAACCAGCGCCTCCGCGCGGTCGCGCTCCAGGCCACCCGACACCATGATGGCGCCACGGAAGAGCGTGCGCCAGTCGCGCAGGAAGCCCTCGTCGAAGCCCTCGCGCCCGTAGGCCCACGCGTAGTTGATCAGGTCGACGTAGGCCACACCCTCGCGCTGCAGCTGCCGGGCCACCTCCAGGTGCTGCTCTCGCCATTCGGTGTCCTTGCCGGTGGCGTCATCGCCGCTGTGCGGGGAGAGCCGGACACCCACGCGGTCCGATCCCCACACGCCGGCCACCGCCCGGACGATCTCCATCAGGAATCTCGCCCGCGCCGGCACGCTGCCACCCCAGGCGTCGGAGCGACGGTTGAGCACGGAGCTGAGGAACTGGTCGGGCAGGTAGCCATTGGCGCCATGCACCTGCACGCCGTCGAAGCCGGCCTCGAGCGCCACCCGAGCGGCATGCCGATACGCCTCGATGACCTCCGGGATCTCCTCGCCGCGCAGGGCGCGCGGGGCATCGCACTTCACGCGGCCGGGCTTGCCCTGGGCATCGAGCGCGAAGCAGGTGCCGTCGCTGGGCAGGTCGCCGCAGCTCACCGGCGCCACGTTCCCGGGCTGCAGGCTGCGGTGCGAGATGCGTCCCACATGCCAGAGCTGGGCGTGGATCCGGCCGCCCGCGGCGTGCACGGCCTCAGTCACCGTGCGCCAGCCGCCGCGCTGCTCGGGCGTGAAGATGCCCGGCGTCCACAGGTACCCCTGCCCCTCGGGGCAGACCTGGGTGGCCTCGCCCACGATCAGGCCGGCGCTCGCACGCTGGGCGTAGTAGCGCGCATTCAGCTCCGTGGGCACGTTGCCGGGCTGGGCCGAACGGCACCGCGTGAGCGGGGCCATGACCACACGGTTGGGAAGCGTGAGGGGGCCGACACGGAGGGGTTCAAGCAGCCTCATGGTCAGGTGCTCAGGAGGGCGTCCCGGCCGCGGCGCGCTTCGGGAACAGCAGGCTGAACGCGACCGACGCGCCGATCACGCCACAGATCACCGACAGGCTGATGCCGATCGGCACGTGCGTGCCCCAGATGGGCAGCAGCATCTTCACCCCGACGAACATGAGCACCAGGCCCAGGCCGAAGTGCAGCAGATGGAACCTGTCCATGGCGCCGGCCAGCAGGAAGTAGAGGGCACGCAGCCCCAGGATGGCGAAGATGTTGCTGGTGAACACGACCAGCGGCTCGCGCGTGACCGCGTAGATGGCGGGCACGCTGTCGACGGCGAAGATGATGTCCGTGAACTCCACCACCAGCAGCGCCACCATGAGCGGCGTGGCGTGCCGCACGCCACCCAGCCGCACCAGGAATCGCTGGCCGTGGAAGTCCGGCGTGACCGGCATGAACCTTCGCAGCACGCGCAGCACCGGGTTGCGGGAGAGATCCTTCGCCTTCTCGTGGGGGAACAGCATCTTCACGCCGGTCAGGCCCAGGAAGATGCCGAAGATCCACACCACCGCCGCGTACTTCAGCAGCAGGCTGCCCAGCGCAATGAAGATGGCCCGGCACACCACCGCCCCCAGGATCCCGTAGAAGAGCACGCGGTGCTGGTACTTGGCCGGCACCGCGAAGTAGCGCAGGATCACCACGAACACGAAGACGTTGTCCACGCTCAGGCTCTGCTCGATCACGTAGCCGGCGAAGTACTCGAGCGCGAGACGGTTGGCCGCCGCACGCGCGTCGGCACCGTAGCCCGCCGCCTGCAACGCCTCGGCGCCCAGCTGCGGCAGCCTGCCGTCGAGCCACCACCAGAACCCGGCACCGAACAGGATGGCCAGTGCCGCCCAGACCGCGCTCCAGGTGGCCGCCTCACGAAAGCTCACCTCGTGCGCCTGGCGATGGAACACGCCCAGGTCGAGCGCGAGCACCGCCAGCACGAAAAGGGTGAAGCCCGCGTAGAACGGCCACCACGGGCCGATCGGAAACAGCACGGGCTGCGCGAACTGGTTCGCGCTGGCCAGGGTGGTGGACAGCAGCAGGCCTGCGGTCATGCGGCGGCCAGGCGACGCCGGGGCGTCACCGCAGCCCGTCCTTCTCGGCCATCATCTGCAGCATGTCCACGCATCGCGTGGCGTAGCCGTACTCGTTGTCGTACCAGCTCACCACCTTGAAGAAGCGGTCGTTGAGCTGGATGCAGGCCTTCGCGTCGTAGATGCTGCTCCGCGGATCGCTCATGAAGTCGCTGCTGACCACTTCCTCCTCGGTGTAGCCCAGCACGCCCTGCATGGGGCCCTCGGAGGCGGCCTTCATGGCCGCATGGATCTGGTCCAGGCTGGTGGACTTGCCGGTGCGGAAGGTCAGGTCGACGCAGCTCACGTTGGCCACCGGCACGCGGAAGCTCATGCCCGTCAGCTTGCCCTTCACCGCGGGCAGGCACAGGGCCACGGCCTTGGCGGCGCCGGTGCTGGCGGGAATGATGTTCTGGTAGGCGTTGCGGCCGCCGCGCCAGTCCTTGCGGCTGGGCCCGTCCTGCGTGGGCTGGGTGGCCGTGACCGCATGCACCGTGGTCATCAGGCCCTCCTCCAGGCCGAAGCTGTCCAGGATGACCTTCACCACCGGGGCGAGGCAGTTGGTGGTGCAGCTGGCAGCTGGCGTTGCTCACCACGGTGTGGCGGGCCGGGTCGTACTTCTCGTGGTTCACCTTGTAGACCAGCGTGGGCACCTCGGCGTCGCTCTTGGTGGGCGCGCTGACCAGCACGCGCTTCGCGCCACCGTCGAGGTGCTGCTTCGCCCCCTCGAACTCGGTGAAGCGGCCGGTGCTCTCCAGCACGTACTGGCAGCCCAGGTCCTTCCACGGCAGCCTGGCGGGCTCCTTCTCGCTCAGGGCACGGGTCTTCTGGGTGCCGCAGGTGAATCCATCGCCGCTCACCTTCACGTCATGCGCGTGACGACCGTGGCTGCTGTCGTACTGCAGCAGGTAGGCCAGGTTGTCCGCGGGCACGAGATCGTTCACGCCCACGATCTCGAAGTTGCCGCGCTGCGCGGCGATGCGATAGACGAGGCGACCGATGCGACCGAAACCGTTGATGCCGATGCGAATGGGCACGGGGAGTTCCTCCTGTGGATCGAGGGGTCAACGATAGGGCGCCACGGCCCAACCCTCAACCGATCGGCCAGATCGCGGTTTCCGGCCGGTCCTTCACCCCCGCAGGGCCTTCCGGCTCCGGGCGGCCTCGCGGCGGCACGCGAAGTCGAACAACCCCGGGAACGCCGTGATGAAGCCGGCGGCCAGCCGGATGGAGAGGCTGGTCCAGACCTCGCTCCGAGGGCGCTTCAGGCACGCCACGATCGCCCTCGCCACCCGCTCGGGCGGCTGCACGAAGAACTTCGGCGCATGGTCAGGCACCTTGCTCCCGGCGGCGTCGCGCCCGCTTCGCCGAGCCGCCTCCTCGAAGAACTCGGTCACCGTGGTCACGGGATGCACGCTGCTCACCTCGATGCCATGAGGCTCCAGCTCGAAGCGCATCGCCCGGCACATCATGGACTGCGCCGCCTTGGTGGCGGCGTAGGCCCCGAAGTAGGGAATGGTGAACTTGGCCAGGCAGCTGCTGCACATGAGCATGTGCCCGGCCCGACCTCGCTCGATGAGGCGCCGTGACGCCTGCGTGACCAGGTCCGTGCTGGCGAAGAAGTTCACCTCGAAGATGTGCCGCAGGGCCTCCTCGGTGGTCTCGTGATGCGCCTTCTCGAAGCCGTAGCCGGCGTTGGCGAAGACCACGTCGAAGCGTCCGAAGGCCCGCTCGGCGGCATCCAGCAGGCCAACGGAGGATCCGGGCGCCGCCACGTCGGTCTCCACGGTCACCACGCGGCCGCCGCGACCCTCGATCCCGGCCGCCACCGACCTGAGCCGATCGGCGCGGCGAGCGGCGAGCACCAGGTGCATGCCCTCGGCCGCCAGGGCCCGCGCCGTGGCGGCGCCAATGCCCGAGCTGCCGCCCGTGATGATGGCCACCTTGTCGCGCAGCGGTCCGATGCCCATGGCGGAACCCTAGCACAAGCGGCTTTCATCTATGCTCGCGGGCCGATGCGCCGCCTGCTCCCAGCCCTGCTCGCCCTCGCCGTGGCCATGGCCGTCTGGGCGTCCACGGACGAGACGCCGCTGCCGCAGGTTCCCGCGGGCACGCCCGAGCTGCGCGTGGGAGTGTTCCCGAATCCGCCGTACGCCACGCAGCTCGGCGACGGCCAGTGGAGTGGCGTCTCGGTGACGCTCTTCCGACAGTGCGCGGAGCAGCTGAAGCTGCCCTATCGCCTGGTGTCGTTCGACACCATCCATGCCGCGCTGGAGGCGATCCGGAGGAACGAGCTCGACGTCATCGCCGTCGGTCTGGACGTCACGCCCGAGCGAGAGCGGTTCATGGACTTCACCCGCGCTTTCGAGCAGAGCGGCACCAGTGCGGCGGTCCGGCTCGACCGTTCACCCACCCTGCTCATGCTGATGCGCCACGTGGCGAACTCGCACCTGCCCCGGCTGCTCGCGGGCCTGCTGGCCGTGATGCTGGTCGTGGCGGTGCTGCTGTCGCTGTTCGAGCGAAGGCGCAACCCGGGGCAGTTCGGGGGCGGATGGCTGCAGAGCATCGGCGAGAGCATGTGGTGGAGCGTGACCACCATGACCACGGTGGGCTACGGCGACCGGGTTCCCGTGACCCGCTTCGGACGGCTCCTCGGCGGCGTCTGGATGCTGGTGGCGTTCGTGCTCATGACGGTGCTCGGCGGCGTGATCGCCAGCGAGCTCACGGTGAGCCGCTTCCAGCCCATGATCCGCGGCGTGGACCAGCTCAAGTCGGTGCGATGCGGCGCCGTGGAGGATTCGGCGGCCCAGGCCGCCGCGATCCAGGAGGGCCTGAAGCCGCAGGCCTTCCCCACGCTGACCGCGGCCCTGCAGGACCTGCAGGATCTGCGGGTGGATGCCGTGCTGGGGGACACCGCCGCGCTGCGCTGGCTTCTTCGCAGCGGCATGTATCCCGACCTGACCGTGCTGCCCGATCCGCTGGTGATCGACTACATCTGCTTCGGCGTGAGCCACCGCGTCGATCCAGGGGTGCTCGATGCCCTGAACTACTGGGTGCTCCGCGTCTCGCAGAGTCCCGAATGGCAGTCCTCGCGGCGATCGACCCAAGGAGACTCCCCATGACGAACCGCTTCCCCGGCCCCCTGATCGGCATGGTGCACCTGGCGGCGCTGCCAGGCTCGCCTCGCGCCTCGCTGCGCGTGGAGCGCATCGCCCGAGCCGCCGCGGCGGAGGCCAAGGCCCTGGAGGAGGCGGGCTTCGACGCGGTGCTGGTGGAGAACATGCACGACCTGCCCTACCTGCGAAGGCACGTGGGTCCGGAGGTGGTCGCCGCCATGACGGCGTGCACGCTCTGCGTGCGCGCGGCCGTGTCCGTGCCGGTGGGCGTGCAGGTGCTGGCGGGCGCGAACGCCGAGGCGCTCTCGGTGGCGCACGCCTGCGGTGGATCGTTCATCCGCGCGGAGGGCTTCCAGCTGGCCTCGGTGGCCGACGAGGGTCTCCTGGACCAGGCGGACGCCGGCCCCCTGCTTCGCCTGCGCCGCTCGATCGGCGCCGAGCGCGTGCGCGTGGCCGCGGACATCCTGAAGAAGCACTCCAGCCACGCCATCACCCGCGACCTCTCCGCCGCCGAGCACGCGAAGACCGCCGAATTCATGGGCGCCGATGCCGTGGTGGTCACGGGCAGCGCCACCGGCGAGCCGGTCGACCTGCGCGAACTGCGCGAAGTCAGATCCGCGACCCGCCTGCCCGTGCTGGTGGGCTCCGGCGCCACGCACGAGACGGCGGCGAGCCTGCTCGAGGTGGCCGACGCCCTCATCGTGGGCAGCGCCATCAAGCGAGGCGGCCGCTGGGACCGCGCCGTCGATGCCGCGGCCGCCCGTGCCTTCGTGAAGGCCGCCCGGAAGGCCCGCTGACGCCATGCAGGTCTGGCTCGATGGCCGCGTGATGCCCGTGGAGGAGGCCCGGATCAGCCCCTTCGATCGCGGCTTCCTCTTCGGCGACGGCGTGTACGAGGTGGTGCGGTTCTTCGACGGCGTGGGCATGGCCATGCGACTGCATCTGGAGCGACTGGAGCGAAGCCTGGCCCTGGCGGGCATCGAGGGCTTCTCCGCTCCGGAGGCCGAGCGCGTCATGCACGCCGTGATGCGCGCCGAGGGCCTGCGGGACGCGGCCGTCTACCTGCAGGTCACGCGAGGCGCCGCGGCCACCCGCACGCACATTCCGCCCACCGGACTTCGCCCGACGGTCTTCGCGTTCGCCTCGGCCTGCGCGCCGCTCTCGGCGCTGGACCAGGCGGCTCCGATCGCCGTGGTGGTGCGGCCGGACGATCGCTGGCACCGCTGCGAGATCAAGACCATCAGCCTCATGGGCTCGGTGCTTCCCATGCTGGAGGCGGCGCGGATGGAGGCCGAGGAGGCCATCCTGGTGCGCGATGGCCTGGTGAGCGAGGGCAGCAGCTCCAACGTGATGGTGGTGCGCGGCGGTGCCGTGGTGACGCCACCGATCGACATGGATCCCTCCATCCTGCACGGCACCATGCGGCACCTGGCCCTGGAGGCCGCCCGCGCCGAGGGCCTGATCGCGGACGTGCGTCCGCTGCCGGTGCAGGAGATGCTGCAGGCCGACGAGATCATCATCGTCAGCAGCAAGCGCGTGCTCGCGGGCGTGACGCGGCTCGATGGACGCGGCTTCGGCGACGGCGAGGTGGGACCGGTGGCCCACCGCCTGATCCGCCGCATGCGTGATGGTGTGCAGGCCCATCTGGCCGCGGCCCGCTGAGTCCGGACCCTAGAATCGTCGCATGCCGCAACTGCTCGCCATCTCCGTTGGCAACAGCCGCACCGCCGTGGGCCGCTTCGTGGACGACCGGCTGGACGCCAGCGATCACCTGGAGAACGGGGACATCGCCACGCTGGTGACGGGCATCGCCAGGCACTGGTCCGCCATGGATGACGCCGACGCCATGGTGGCCCTGACCAGCGTGAACGAGAAGGTGGCCGGGCCGCTGGAGAAGGCGCTGGCCGCGGAGCTGGGCACCGACATCCACCGCGTGCGGCGCGACCTTCCCATTCCAGTGGGCACCTGCGTGGACGATGACGCGAAGGTGGGCGATGACCGCCTGCTGGCCGCCGCCGCCGCGTGGGATGCGCTCAAGCAGGCCGTCGTGGTGGTGGATGCCGGCACGGCCATCACCGTGGATTTCGTGGATGGCGAGGGCACCTTCCATGGCGGGGCCATCGCGCCGGGCGCCTCACTGCAGCTGAGGTCGCTGCATGAGCACACGGACCTGCTGCCCCGGGTGGCCTTCGCCCAGCCGGATGGCGAGCCCTTCGGGCGAAACACCGCCGCCGCCATGCTGCTCGGCGTCCACGAGGGCCTTCGAGGCATGGTGCGGCAGCTCGTCGAGCGCTACGCCGAGCACTACGGCGCCTTCCCCATGGTGGTGGCCACCGGCGGCGATGCCGAGACGCTCTTCAGCGGCGACGAGCTGGTGGACCGCATCGTGCCCGAGCTGGTGCTCATGGGCATCTCGGTCGCCGCGCGGCATGCCGGCGAGGACGCCGACGGCGAAGAGGGCGCGTGATCGCCGCCCGAGCCCGGTGGCTGACTCCCTCCGGGTCGTCGGCGCTGGCCCTGCTGCAGCTGCATTCGAGGGACCTGGCCGGGGCGATCGGTGCACCACCCCCGGCGATCGGCGGCGTCGCGCTGCGCACGCTCGCGGAACTGGACGCCTGCGTGCTTGTCCGGCCCGACGAGACCACGCTGCTGGTCACGCCGCATGGCGGTCCGCGGATCCGGCAGCGCCTCGGCGAGTGGCTGATCTCGCGCGGCGTGGTCTTCGAGCCGCAGGAGGCGCCGTGGCATGCCGTCACCGAGGATCCGGTGATGCGACGCGCGCTCGAGGCGCTGCCGCGCGCCGCCAGCGACGAGGCGGTGCCCCTGCTCCTGGCGCAGGCGGAACGGTGGCGACGCCACGGCGCGCCGGGACCGGACCAGGCGGAGCGATCGCGTCGCCTGCAGCGACTCGTCGATCCTCCGCTGATCGCGCTGGCTGGACCCCCGAACGCCGGCAAGAGTTCGCTGCTGAACGCGCTGGTCGGGCGAACCGCCGCCCTCGCCTCGCCCGAGGCGGGCACCACCCGGGACCATGTCACCGCGTCGGTGGCGCTGGCCGGCCTCACCTGCACGGTGATGGACGCTCCCGGACTCCGCGACGCGGCCGATCCGCTGGAGGCCGCCGCGCTGGCCCGGGCCGGAGCACGGATGGCGGGGGCGGACCTGGTGGTGGCCCTGGCCGCTCCGGGACAGACCTTCATCCGGACCGCGGCTCCATGCCTGCGGGTGCGCACCATGCGGGACCTTCCCGGCCAGGATCCGCAGGGCTCCGACCTGGCCATTTGCGCTCCGCATGGCGAGGGCCTGGAGGCGCTCGGCCGCGCCATCCGCGAGCGACTCGTGCCCGCCGCCGACCTGGCCAGCGACCTTCCCTTCGATTTCCGCTGAGCGGCTACAGACCCATGCAGGCGTAGCCGCTGTCCACGTACAGCACCTCGCCGGTCACGCCGTTGCCCATGGGCGACAGCAGGAACGCGGCGGCCTCGCCCACGTCATCCGTGGTGATGTTGCGGCGCAGCGGGGCCTTCTTCTCCACCCAGTCCAGGATCTGCCCGAAGCCCCCCACGGCCATGGCGCTGAGCGTTCGCATGGGACCCGCGCTGATCACGTTGCAGCGGATGTTCTTCGGCCCCAGCTCCATGGCCAGGTAGCGGTTGGTGGCCTCCAGGGCCGCCTTGGCCACGCCCATCACGTTGTAGCCGGGCACGGCCTTCTCGGCGCCGTAGTAGCTCAGCGCGATCATGCTGCCGCCGTTGGCCATGAGCGGGGCCGCGCGGTTGGCCATGGCCGCGTAGGTGAAGGCGCTGATGTCCATGGCCTGCGTGAACACCTGCCGCGGGGTGCCGGTGAACATGCCTTCCTTCAGCCACTCCTTGTCGGCGAAGGCGATGCTGTGCACCAGGAAGTCGATCGTGCCGAACTCCCGGGCGATCCGCGCAAAGGCCGCGTCCATCTGCTCGTCGCTGCCCGCATCCATGGGCTGCAGCCACGGATCCGTGACGCCGCAGGATTCGAGCGCGCCGCGCACCCGCCGCTCGTTCTTCTCGCCGGGCAGGTGGGTGAACAGGCACTGGCCGCCGTGCTTCAGGACGCTCTGGGTGATGCCCGTGGCGGCACTGCGGTCGTTCATCACGCCGACCACCAGGCCGCGCTTGCCTTCGAGGATCTTCATGCGGCGGAATCTAACCGCGCGGCGCGGTCGGCGCCGGGCCGGGCTCGGTGGCCACGCCGTACGCCCAGAGCACCTGCTCGCGATCGCCGTTGCGCAGCCGGACCTCGGCCACGAACGCGCCTGCCCGCGCGGGCGGGCGAACCTGAAGGATCAGCCTCGCCCCGTCGCTCAGCGGATCCACGCGCATCACTCGCATGGCCAGCCCCTCGCTGGCCTCCACGGCGGTCTCGCCCGGCAGCGGCTCGAGCAGGTCCACGGCGATCTCTCGATCGGCCCCCATGGGAAGCGCGCCCAGGTTGATCGCGTACTCGCGCATCTTGAGCACGGTGGGCCTGTTGAACGAGGCATCCCGAACCTTCAGGCCCAGCACGGGGCAATCCGCGCGATCGGTCTGCACCACCCAGAAGGCCGGCCATCGCTCCCGAGGCAGGGACTCCAGGTCGTAGCGAAGCACGTAGGTGGCCTTGGGCGCCTCGCTCGAGGGATCGAAGCCCAGGTACGCGGGCGTCATGCCGCCGGCCGAGAGCACGCGGAACGGCTTCCGGTCGATGCTCTCGATGACGAAGCGACCCTTCCCTGGCCCGCCCGGCGGTGGCTGGAGGGCGCTGGGCACCGCTCGAAGCGGCAGCGCCACCTCGCCACGAACATCCAGTTCAAGAGCCTGCCCAAACCCCTCGGCCAGGATCTTCACCGTGGCCTTGCGTGGTCCCGGGACCACGCTCGCCCCCAGCTTGGCCTCGAAGCGTGCCGACGCCCCTGGCTCGATCCGGGTCCCCGCCAGACTGGAGGTGGTGGTGCAGGTGCAGGTGGGCTGGATCGCCAGGATGGTCAAGGGTCGGTCCGAGGTGTTCGTCAGGGTGATCTGGCCGGTCCGATCCTCGCCGGGGCTCATGAAGCCGAAGTCCAGGGCGACCGGCTCAGGCCGGAGCGGCGGTGGTCCGGGAACGAATCCGGCCGGCGAGGGCTGCTGGGCGTCCGGCGTCTGGGCCACCACCGGCGTGGCAAGCGTGCCGAGAAGCGCAATGAAGCCGAAAACGAGCCTTTTCATGGGGTTCCTTGACAGGCCGACCGATCGGCGGAGTGCGTCGGGCGGCAGTGTAAGAGGTCCAACCGATTCCGTTGCCGGACGCGGAGATGTTCGATCCAAACCATGGCCCCGGTTTGGCTTCCAACTTTTACGCCTTTTGGATCGCCATTTCTTGCCTCCCCTCAGGATCGGGCTATGTTGCGGGGGTCAGAGGTTGAGGCGAAGTCTTCTCCCCCTGATGGCTGACGAAATCTCGACTCGAGAAAGAGACGGATTTCGTGTGTCTGGACCGGAAGGTCCTTTACCGAGCCCTTTTCCCTCCCTCCGCCCCCGGTCCTTGTGGCCG
>RFOC01000045.1 GCA_009926815.1 Planctomycetota bacterium | reverse complement strand
CCGCTGCACCGCGGCGGCGAGGACCGGACCACCATCCGGGGAGAGCCCCGCCTCGATCGCCAGCAGCGCCGCCGCGCGGTACATGGCGCCCGTGTCGAGGAATTCCATGCCCAGTCGCTGGGCCAGGCGATGGCTCACCGAACTCTTGCCGGTGCCGGCAGGCCCGTCGATGGTGATGACCAGGCCCGAACTCACGCCGCCTCCTCCTCCTCGGGCTCCGACGCCATGGCCGCGATGGCCTTCAGCGCGTCCTGCAGCGCGTCGCGTGCCTGCTCGATCGTCCGCGTGCCATCCCCCTTGCCCACGTACTCCAGGCTGAGCATGTTGCCGTAGCCCACGGCGCGGAGCACCTCGATGCAGTGATCCAGCGACCAGTCGACGTGCTTGCCCGCGGCGGTGAAGCCCTTGACCTGGGCGATCATGGCCTGCGCGTAGGGCGCCAGCCGTCGAAGCATGTCCTTCAGGTCGCCGCTCTCGTGGGCGTGCAGGAACGAGGGCAGCGCGCCGATGCGGAAGCCCCCCACCTTCTTCACCAGGTCGACCAGAGGCTCGCCGCGCTCGAGCAGCCCGCCCGAGGGTTGCAGCAGCAGGTTGACCTCCCAGCGATCCATCTCGCCCAGCGCCGCGCGGATGCCCTTGCACGCGCGCTCCATCCGCTCGGGACTGTCCACGCCAGCCAGTCGGACGCCCACGAACGGCGCGCCCAGGCGGTTGGCGGCGGTGGCGAGCTTGCGCAGCCGCTCCAGCGCCGCGGACTGCCTGGCATCGGCCCCGGCCAGATCCACGACCTCGGTCTCCAGAAGCATGAGCACCGGGCATCCCACGCGGTCCGCCCGGTCACGCAGCCGGTCCAGATCCGCCAGGGTGCGCCCCGCCAGCAGGTCGGTGGGCAGATTGATGCCCCGGAAGTCGAGCTGCTCGCGGGCATGCACCGGAAGATCCGCCAGGGCGAGCGGCGCCTTGGCCCGGGTGAGCATGCCGCTGAGCGAGCCGGCTGACAGGGCGATCAGCATCTGGGCCTGCATGGGCACGCCGAAGATAGCACCCGCCGGAATCCCCCCTATCATCCCGCCTCCACGGAGGTCCTCATGCCAAGTCCAGCCACCTGTCGCTTCTCCGAATCGCACGAATGGTTCCTGCCCCAGGGCCAGGAAGTCACCATGGGCATCACCCAGTTCGCCGCCGACGAGCTCACGGACGTCACCTATGTCCAGATGAAGGCCGTGGGCACGGCCGTCAAGGCCGGCGAGACCGTGGGCGAGGTGGAGAGCGTCAAGACCACCAGCGAGATCTACGCCGCGGTCGATGGCACCATCGCCGCGGTCAACGAGGACGCGGTCAAGGATCCCTCGCTGCTCAACAGCGATCCGTTCGGTCGTGGATGGCTGGTGAAGCTGAAGGTCGCCGACGCGTCGCCCCTGGCGAAGCTCATGGACGCGGCCACCTACGACGCCAAGCATGCCGCCCACTGAAGCGGCCGCCGCCTGCGGCGTGCGGCTGCTCGGGGTTCGGAAGGCCTACCGGCAGGGCGATCGGCGCGTCGAGGCGCTGCGCGGCATCGATCTGGAGATCCAGGGCCCGGGTTTCCACGCCATCATGGGTCCCTCCGGCAGCGGCAAGAGCACGCTCCTCCACCTGCTGGCGGGCCTGGACGCGGCCGACGAGGGAACGATCGAGGTGGGTGGCGTGTCCCTGGGCGGCCTGGACGACGCGGCCCTCACCCTGCACCGGCGGCGCCGCAGCGGCGTGATCTTCCAGGGATTCAACCTGCTGCCCACGCTGACGGCCCTGGAGAACG
This sequence comes from Planctomycetota bacterium, assembly GCA_009926815.1. GTDB lineage: Bacteria > Planctomycetota > Phycisphaerae > Phycisphaerales > SM1A02 > SYAC01. The sequence goes on along the minus strand of RFOC01000045.1, from coordinate 10,013 downwards.
TCACGCTTCCAGCCACGCTGGACGGCCGCACGCACGCGGAGGCGGCGCCCCGGGCGGAGAACCTGCTGCGGGAACTGGGGCTGGCCGACCGCATGACGCATCGGCCCGATGCGCTGTCCGGCGGGGAGCAGCAGCGCGTGGCCATCGCGCGGGCGCTGCTCCAGGAGCCACCCGTGCTGCTGGCCGATGAGCCGACCGGCAACCTCGACAGCCAGGCCAGTGATCGCCTCTGGCGCCTGCTGGCGGAGGTGGCCCGCACGCGGAGCATGCTGGTGGTGATGGTCACCCACGAACCGCTCGCCGCAGCGCACTGCGAGCGCGTCCATGTCCTGCGCGACGGCCGCGTGGCCGGGAGCTTCCATGTCGACGGCCTGGATCCGTCCCAGCTGGCGCTTCGCCTGTCGGACACTCTCCGCACGGCGGTCTAGGTCGCTGCTGCTGGCGGTGGCCGTGGCGCTGGCCTCGGCGCTGGTCACCGCGGTGAGCAGCGGCATGCGCACGGGCCAGGCGAACCTGGAGGCGCGACTGGAGCGCCTGCTGGGCTCGGTCGACGCGCGACTGGTGCAGCAGACCGGAGCGCCCTTCGACGACGCCATTCTGCGGGAGATGACCTTGTGGCCCGGCGTCCGCACGGTGCAGGGACGCCTGAGCGGTTCCCTCACGCTGATCCGCGCCGACGCGGGCACCGACGGCGAGGGCCGCATCCGCCGGACCACGGCGCAGGCCCGCGGCGTGGATGCGAGCGATGACCCGCGGCTGAAGGGACCCCCGCTGCGCGAGGGAAGGCCTCGCGGATCCCGCATGGAGATCGTGCTCGATCCGCTCTCCGCCACGTCGCTGGCGGTCGGCGTGGGCGACCGGGTGCGCGTCACGCGGCTGGGCGAACCCGTGGACCTCACCGTGAGCGGCATCTCGGATCGACCCATGCTGGGCGCGCTGCAGCGGGCCTTCGTGGAGGTCGATCGCTCCCTGCTGGCCGAACTCTCCGATCGGCCCGGCCTCCTCACGCAGGCGTCGATCGTGTTGGAGCCCGGGACCGACATCGCCGGGTGGTGCCAAGACCAGGCCTCGCGCGTGCCCGAGGGTCTGCTGCTGGAACCGGCGGAGATGGCCACCAGCGGCATGGATCGCCAGGTGGGCGCGGCTCGACTGGGGTTCCTGCTGGCCTGCTCCATCGCCGTGCTCGCGGGAGCGTTCATCGTCGGCGTGGGCATGACCACCTCGGTGAGCGAGCTGGGACGCGAACTCGCGCTGCTCCGCTGCCTGGGGGCGTCGCGCGGGCAGCTCTTCGCGGGACCGCTGCTGGCGGGTGCCACGCTGAGCCTGTCCGCGGCGATGGCCGGCGTGCCGCTGGGCCTGGCGGGCGCGGCCGCCGTGGCGTGGTGGTTCCGCCAGAGCCTGCCGCTGGGTCTGGTCCCCTCCGGCGAGGGCATCGCGCTTGCGCTGGGCGCATCGCTGGCGAGCGGCGTGCTGGGCTCGGCGCTTCCGGCATGGCAGGCGGCCGCCACGCAACCGCTGGCCGCCCTCCGCAGCCGTTCGCGCCCGCCCGCGCGGCGAGGCCCGTGGATCTGCCTGCTGGTCGGCGCCGCCCTGGCAGCCGTCGAGGCGATCATCGTCACGCGGGTGCAGGATCCGCAGCGGAAGTTCTGGATGCACGCGCTGCTGGGACTGGCGTGCGCCCACACGGGCTGGTTCCTGCTCTGCGTGCCTCTGCTTCGCGTGGTCGCCTCGGCCGTGGCCACGCCCACGTCGCGCATGCTCCGGTTGCCTCCGGGCCTGCTGCGTGGCAGCGTCGCCCGTGCGCCGTACCGGCTGGGACTCACGGCAGGCGCCCTCATGATGGGACTGAGCGTGCTCGTCACCACCTGGAGCCATGGCGAAGGCATGCTGGGCGAGATCCGATCGCGCATCCGCTTTGGCGACGCCTTCGCCATGAAGGTGAGCGGCCTCTCCACCGCCGAACAGGCTGCCCTGCGGAACCTGCCCGGCGTGCGGCAGGCCGCCGCCGTGGGCTACCTGCCGCTTCGCGTGGGCGGCGAGGCGGGACTGGGGATCCAGGCCGTGGCCCCGCCGGGCGTCATCTGCGTGGGCTTCGAACCCGACGCATTCCTGGCCATGAACCGACTGGAGTGGATCCAGGGCACGCCCGAATCGGCGCTGCCACTGCTGCGCGATGGCCGCGGCGCACTGGTCGCCGAGCAGTTCCTCACCGCGCGCGGCCTGCAGGTGGGCGACCGGATCGAGCTGCTGGCGCCGCGGTCCCGGGCCTCCTTCGAGATCGTGGGCGTGGTCCGCAGCGCGGGGCTGGACATCGCCACGCAGGTCTTCGGCATCCGCAGCGTCTACATGGAGCATGCGATGAGCTGCGTCTTCCTGGATCTGGCCACCGTCGGCAGGCACTTCGGCGCGCGCGAGGCCGTGCTCATGCAGATGGAACTGGCGCCCGATCCCCTGCTCACCGATGACGCGATGGCCGATCGGGTGGCGACGGCCGCGCCCGGCGCCATCTTCGCCAGCGGACGAGCGATCCGCGCCGCCATCGATGATGTCGGGCGACTCGTGCTGGGCGTGAGCGGCGCCGTGGCCTTCGCGGCGCTGCTGGTGGCCTCGCTCGGCGTGGGCAGCGTGATCTCGGCGCAGGTGCAGGGTCGACGGGGCGAACTGGGCGTGCTCCGCGCCATGGGTGCAGCCCGGGCACCCGTGGTCAGCCTGATCCTGGCGGAAGCGGGCGTCGTCGCCATCACCGCCGTGATCGCCGGCACCGGACTGGGCTGGGAACTGGCGTGGGCGGGCCGCGTGCTCTTCGCCGATCTGGCTGGGCTCCGGCTGGCCGCCATCTTCCCGATCTGGGCATGGCTGGCCGGATGCGGCGTGCACACCCTGCTGGCGTGGGCGGCCGCCTGGCCCACGGTCCGCGGCCTGCTGCGTCAGTCACCCCGCGAACTGCTCTCGCAACCCACCTGAGGGTGGGCATGGAATCGCGAAATCGATCCAGATTCCGTGATGGTTCGCAAGTCCGGATTGCGTTCAGGATCCTCGAGGGAGGCACACACTGCCTTTTGCAACGCCTCATGTGCGTTGTTATTGGCCATTGTCATCTTCCATGCCCCCCCGAGGGCATGCGAAGAAATTTTGCTTTGTCGTGAGGGACGGCGGACCCGCTTTTCGTTTCTAGGGGTGTCAGGACGTCTGCTGGAGACGGACTGACAGTTCCCCCCCTGTTGGAGTTCCCCAATGTCCCGTTCCCTGACCGCCGTTCTCGTCGCCTCGTGCCTTGCCGCCCCTGCCGCCGCCGACCTCTGGGTCATCAGCAATGGCCAGGGCGACTTCGATTCCATCGCCGCCGCCCTGCAGGATCAGCGGATCCGCAGCGGAGACACGCTCCGCGTGCTCTCGGGCACCTACGGTGGCTTCGACACCGGCGAGCTGGCCCTGACCATCGAGCCGGGCAACTCGCCTGGCATCGTCAACTTCTCCGGCCCCGTCCGCGTGCGGAGCAACTCCCAGGTCAACTTCGAGATCGGCGGCTACAACAGCGGCCTTTCGGGCGGCAACCCGGAATTCGACCAGTTCATCGTGGCCGGCAACGTCAGCTTCGAGGGCCGACTGGGCATCCGGCTCTACAACGGCTTCACCCCGAACTTCGGCGACAGCTGGAACCTGATCCAGGCCTCCGGTTCGATCACCTTCTCCGGCCTCACCGACCTGCCCACCCTGAGTGGCGGCCTGAGCTGGAGCATCCAGGTGGTGCCCGGTGCCAGCGAGTTCGGCGGTTCCGGCAACAGTCTGGTGGCCAGCGTGGTGCCCGCCCCCGGTGCGGCAGCCCTGGTCGGCCTGGCTGGCCTGATCGGCAGCCGTCGTCGACGCGGCTGAAAGAACCCCCAAGCCAGCGACGGGATCGGCCCTTCCGGGCCTTTCCAGCAGGCCCGAGCCTGAGACCGTCGCTTCGCACGACCCCGCTTCCAGCAGCGGGGTCGTGCTGTCATGGGGCCTGACCGCTTGTCCGGAATTTCCCGGATTCCATGAGGGGCGGCGCGGGCGAAATGCGTTTGACTGGGTGAGGCGGAAGAGTCAACCCAGGCGCAAACCGTCGTCCGTTCCCTTTCGGACGCGATGACGGCATTCCAGGCGACCCTCGAGGCACAACCTCGGGGGTCGTTTTCTTCCCGGGCCGGCAGGATCTCGGCGGTGGCAGGATCCGGTCAGAAGCCCATCACCCGAGCCAGCAGCATGCCCACGCAGAGGCAGGCGGTGGCGACGAGCAAGTTGGGCAGCACACGGTTTCTGGCTTCGTGCGGAGGCATGACGAATCTCCCTTGCAGAGGCGGACAGGGCACCCTGCCATGCCCTGCGCGTGCACGCAAGCGAATGGAGCGCGGGTCTTGAAACTTCCACGGAATCCGCCGTGCAGAGGGTCCCAAAAGCAACCACGCGGCCCCGTCCCGGGGGCCGCGTGATTCGTGCTGCGTTCCTGAATTCGCCTCCTTGGGGGGGAGGCGGAGTTCCAAAGTTCAGAGTTGCCGACGACGGCTGCCGATCAGGCCAGCCAGGCCCACCAGGGCTGCCGCACCAGGGGTGGGCACCACGCTGACCACCAGGCTGCTGCCGGAACCGCCGAATTCGCCGGAGCCGGGCACCACCGCGATGTTCCAGCTCAGGCCGCCGGAGAGGGTCGGGAAACTGGTGACACCGGTGTAGTTGATGGTTCCGCCCGCCTGCACGATGGCCCAGGAGTCGCCCAGATTCGGGGCGAACCCGTTGTACAGCGTGATCTCCAGATTGCCCACCAGGTTCACGTTGCCAGTCACGATGAACTGGTCGAAATCCGGGGCCCCCGAGGAAAGGCCGCTGTTGTAGCCACCGATCTCGAAGTTGATCGAGGAGTTCTGGCGGAGGAACATGTTGCCAAACACATCCACGATGCCGGGCGAGTTGCCGGGCTCGAATCGCAGGGCCTTCTCGCCCGAGTCGAAACCCAGGTAGCCACCGCTGAAGATGCGAATGGAGTCACCGTTCTGGACGCGGGTGTCCGAAACGGCCGTGTGAATGTTGTAGAAGTCGTAGCCGGCGTCACTGCCCACGGTCCACGTCACGCCGGCATGGGCGAGCGGAGCAAGGGCCAAGGTGGCAAGCAGCACTGCGGAAGGGGAACGCAGCATGGGACACTCTCCGAGGGGGTCCGTCCGGGAGAATGACCACACCGCTGTCCGGGGTTTGCGCACGACCCAACAGGACATCAGCAGCCACTCTGCCGTAGAACCAGGATTTGAAGTGAACGGGAACGAACGGGAAACGAGGTGTTGGGGCACCTCAGCCTTCAAGGTGCCACGGAATGGGCCGATGGCAAATTGGGACCGGGAAATTCCGATGAAATTTCCAGCTGGCTTGGCTGGGCCTCAAGAACCGTGAATCTCGGGTTTCTGGGCCCCGGGAAGCCGGGTCAGGGCCCAAGCCCCTACTTTCCCGGCATGGCCCCGCGGCCCTTCCACCTCCGGTCCGGGTTCTCGCCCATGGGCGACCAGCCCGCCGCCATTCGTCAGCTGTGCGGAGGCCTTTCGGGTGGCCGTCGCTGGCAGACCCTGCTGGGCGCCACGGGCACCGGCAAGACCTTCACCATCGCCAACGTGATCGAGAGGGTCGCACGCCCCACCCTGGTGATCAGCCACAACAAGACGCTGGCCGCCCAGCTGTACGAGGAGCTTCGGGAACTCTTTCCCCAGAACTCCGTCAACTACTTCGTCAGCTACTACGACTACTACCAGCCCGAGGCCTACATCCCGCAGCGGGACATCTACATCGAGAAGGACGCCAGCCGCAACGACGATCTGGACCGGCTTCGCCTGGCCGCCACCAGCGCCCTGCTCAGCCGGCCCGACACGATCGTGGTGTCCAGCGTGAGCTGCCTGTACGGCCTCGGCAGTCCCGAGGAGTACCGCAACCGGGTCATCCACCTGCACGTGGGCCAGCGGCTGGTCCGCAGGGACTTCTTCACCGCGCTCATCGCCATGCAGTACCAGCGGAACGAGGCGGCGCCGCAGCGAGGCAACTTCCGCGTGCGGGGCGACAGCATCGAGGTCTTCCCCGCCTACGAGCAGACGGCCCTTCGCATCGGTCTCTTCGGCGACGAGGTGGAGAGGATCGAGGTGATCGACGCGACCAGCGGCGAGCTGCTCTCCGAGGAACCCAAGGCGCTCATCTTTCCCGCGGTGCACTACGTGGCTCCCGACGAGGTGCGGGCGCAGGCGGAGTCGCAGATCCGGGCGGATCTGGACGCCCGCGTGAACGAGCTGCGCGGCCAGGGCAAGCTGCTCGAGGCGCAGCGGCTGCTGGGCCGCGTGAAGTACGACCTGGAGATGATCCGGGAGACCGGTTTCTGCAGCGGCATCGAGAACTACAGCCGCTACTTCGACGGGCGACAGCCGGGCGAGCGAGCCTGGTGCCTGCTGGACTACTTCCGCGCCGCGCCCGATCGGGGCACCGACGACTGGCTGGTGGTGATCGACGAGAGCCACGTCACCCTGCCGCAGATCCGCGGCATGTACCACGGGGACCGCAAGCGCAAGGAGGTGCTGGTGGAGCATGGCTTCCGCCTGCCCGCGGCGCTGGACAACCGACCGCTGAAGTTCGAGGAGTTCGAGTCACTGGTGCCGCAGTGCATCTTCGTGAGCGCCACGCCGGGTCCCTGGGAACTGGAGCGGTGCGAGGGCGAGGTGGCCGAGCAGGTGATCCGCCCGACCGGACTGGTGGACCCGCCCATCCTGCTCCAGCCTGCACGCGAGCAGGTGGCCGACCTGGTGGAGCGGGCGAGGGCGCGGTCGGCGCTGGGCGAGCGCACCCTGGTCACGGCCCTGACGAAGCGACTGTGCGAGGACCTGACCACGCATCTGGACAAGAAGGGCCTGAAGGTGCGGTACCTGCACAGCGAGATCGAGACGCTGCAGCGTCTGGAGCTGCTGCGCGACCTTCGGGAAGGCGCCTTCGACGTGCTGGTGGGCGTGAACCTGCTCCGCGAGGGCCTGGACCTGCCGGAAGTGAGCCTGGTGTGCATCCTGGACGCGGACAAGCAGGGCTTCCTGCGGAGCACCAGCAGCCTGATCCAGACCATGGGCCGCGCGGCCCGCAACGCCAACGCGACCGCGGTGCTGTACGCGGACAAGGTCACGCCGGAGATGCAGGCCGCCATCGACGAGGTGAATCGGCGCCGGGCGAAGCAGCTGGCCTACAACGCCGAGCACGGCATCACGCCGGAGACGGTCCGGAAGTCCATTCGCCGCGGCATCGAGCAGGAACTGGCGGCGAACCGGGTGGTGCGCGAGGCACGCGGCCGCGTCGCCGAGGGGGCCTTCGACCGCGACGAGCTGGTGGCCGAACTGGAACGGCAGATGCTCGAGGCCGCCGAGCGGCTGGAGTTCGAGCGGGCCGCCGGATTCCGCGATCGACTGGAGCGGGTCCGAGGACTGCCGGAGAGCGCCGGCCTGGCGGACTTCGCGGTGGATGACGACGCGGCGAAGCCCCGACGCAAGGCGGGCATGCCCGGCACGCGTGGCCGTCGCAGCAAGGGTGGTCGCTGAAAAACACGAAGGCCCCGCGAGGTGCGGGGCCCTGGACAGCCGGACGAGGTCCGCCTCAGCGCTGCATCCGCGGAAGGCTCTCGCCCCGCGGCATCCGCATGCGGCGGGTCCGCTCGCGGAGCATGGCCAGCTCCGAGACCGCCACGGGCTCGCGGTCAGGCCGAACCTCGCGCGCGGGCGAAGCCACCCGGCTGGGCGGTTCAGCGATCGCGAGGTTGCCTGGGTCGTGGGGCATGGGGGGTACGGTAGGCAAGTCTTTCCTGCTGCGGGGCCACCGGACGCCGGCGGCCACCCCACCTTTCGGGTGGATGGTGCCCAACTCTGCACCAAAGGCCTGCTTCGGCCAGTGAAAGCCTGCGGATGCGATGACTTCCCCGGCTTTCCGGACTCCTGGGGGCAGACAAGCCCCCATCGGGTCCCTATAAACGGGGTCGTGGCCAAGCCAAGCCCAATCCCAGAGCGCCTGATCCGGATCGAGGGTGCCCGCGAGCACAACCTCAAGGGGATCGGCCTGACCATTCCCCGCGATCGGCTGGTGGTCTTCACGGGGGTCTCCGGCAGCGGCAAGAGCAGCCTGGCCTTCGACACCATCTTCGCCGAGGGGCAGCGCAAGTACATGGAGAGCCTCTCCGCGTACGCGCGCCAGTTCCTGAACCAGATGCGCAAGCCCGATGTGGAGCGCATCGATGGCCTTCCCCCCACCATCGCCATCGAGCAGCGCGGCGGTGGCCACACGCCGCGCAGCACCGTGGCCACGACCACCGAGATCTACGACTACATGCGCCTGCTGTGGGCGCGATGCGGCACGCCCACGTGCTGGCATCTGGACGAGAAGGGTCACGCCTGCGGGCGGCGCATCGAGGCGGGCAGTGCCTCGCAGATCACCGATGCGGTCCTGGAGGCCTTCGCGGGTCGCCGCGTGATGCTGGCCGCTCCCGTGGTGCGGGCGCGCAAGGGTTTCCACAAGGAGGTGGCCGAGTCGCTGCAGCGTCAGGGCCTGGTGCGGGCGCGCGTGGATGGACGCGTGGTGGATCTTCGCGAGGCGCTCAAGGCCGGCGGCGAGAACCCGCTGGGCCTGGGTCGCTACGAACTGCACACCATCGAGGCGATCGTGGACCGCGTGGTGCCCGAGGCCGGCGACCGTCAGCGACTCTCCGAGAGCGTGGAGACGGCGCTGCGGCTGGGCGAGGGGGCCTGCACGGTGCTGGTGGAGGATGGCACCGAGTGGAAGGAGCATCGCTTCAGCGAGCGATTCGCCTGCCCGGACCATCCGGAGTGCGCCCTGGAGGAACTCGAACCACGGCTCTTCTCCTTCAACTCGCCGCAGGGGGCGTGCCCCGACTGCGCGGGCCTGGGGCAGGTGCAGGAGTTCGACCCCTCGCTCGTGGTCTCGGACCCGGACCTGGGCGTGGCCGAGGGGGCGATCGAGCCGTGGCGTCGCAACGGCCGGCGCATGAACATCTACTACAGCCGCCTTCTTCGGGGCTTCTGCAAGTTCTTCGAGGTGCCCACCGACATGCCCTTCAGCCGGCTCCCCACCCGGGTGCGCCGCTACCTGATGGACGGCATTCCCGAGGACGAGGAGGAACGCCTGGGCGTGCGCTTCGAGGGCGTCATGCCCAACCTGAAGCGCCGCTACCAGGAGACCGAGAGCGAGTTCGTGAAGGAACGGCTGCTGGCCTACATGCACGCGGCCCCGTGCCGGAGCTGCGGCGGCGCCCGGCTTCGTCCAGCCAGCCTGGCCGTGAAGGTCAAGGGCGGGGACCGCACCTGCAGCGTGGCGGAGGCCACGGCCATGAACGTGGAGCGAGCCGCCGCCTGGTTCGGCTCGCTGCAGCTCACGAAGGCGCAGACGAGGATCGCCGAACCGATCCTGAAGGAGATCGGCGCGCGGCTGGGCTTCCTGCGGAGCGTGGGACTGGAGTACCTGACGCTGGATCGCGCCAGCGGCACGCTCTCGGGCGGCGAGGCGCAGCGCATCCGGCTGGCCACGCAGGTGGGCAGCGGCCTGGTGGGCGTGTGCTACGTGCTGGATGAGCCCACCATCGGCCTGCACCAGCGCGACAACGACCGACTGGTGGCCACCCTGCGGCGACTGAGCGACATCGGCAACACGGTGATCGTGGTGGAGCACGACGAGGACACCATCCGCGCGGCCGATCACGTGGTGGACGTGGGACCCGGGCCCGGCCGTCACGGCGGCACGATCGTGGCCCAGGGCACTCCCGACGAGGTGGCCTCGCACGGCTCCAGCCTGACCGGCATGTACCTGCGGGGCGATCGCCGCATCGAGGTGCCCGCGAAGCGAAGGCCCATGAGCGAGGAGCGGGCGATCGTGGTGAAGGGGGCCCGCGAGAACAACCTGAAGGGCATCGACGTGGCGTTCCCGCTCGGCGGCATCGTGTGCGTGACCGGCGTCAGCGGCAGCGGCAAGAGCACGCT
>RFOC01000044.1 GCA_009926815.1 Planctomycetota bacterium | reverse complement strand
CGACGTGGCCGGCAAGTCCAAGCTCATGCTCGGGCACATCCTGGATCAGGAGCGCAGTTACACCGCGGCTGCGGTGAAGTACGACCAGGCCGCGACGCTGCTCAAGGGCGAGGAGGCCTCCACGGCGCGAGCCCTGGCGGAGGCCGCACGGGCCAACGCCAATCCCGTGGTCGCCCAGGCGGCCACGCCCGCCGAGGCCGACCTGCCCGAGGACACCGTGATCGCGCCCCGCAGCACGCCCGCGCGAAAGGCGCCAGCCAGCAAGCCTTCCTCGAGTGATCGCGCCAAGGCCGCCGGTTCCAAGCCCGCCACCCCGGCGGCGAAGGCTGGCAAGTCCGGCAAGGATGAATCGTCGAGGAAGGAGGATGCCTCCAAGCCTGCCGCCTCGGGCAAGGGCCACACCATCCAGTGCGGCGCCTATCCGCAGGAATCTCAGGCGAAGAAGCGAGCCAAGGACATCTCCGACGAGGCCAAGCGAGCCGGCCTTCCGGCACCCAAGGTGACCCGCGTGACCGGACGCGACGGCAAGCGACTCTGGATCGTCTCCGTTGGCAACTTCCCCAGCCGCGAGGCGGCGAAGAAGGCGATGGCCAAGCTCAAGGTGGACCACGCCGAGGTCCTCCCGGCCCTGGATTGATTCAGCCTTCCCGGTTGATCAGGAAGGTGGCCGTGCGCTCGAAGTAGCCCATCATCGCCGAGCGATGCGGCTCGGGAATGGCCGCGTCCTCCAGGGCCCCCCGCATGCACGCCACCCACGCGTTCCGCGCCGCCACGTCGATGGCGAAGGACATGTGCCGCATGCGAAGCCTGGGATGCCCCTTGCGGGCGGAGTAGTGCTGCGGACCACCGAAGTACTGGATGAGGAACTCGGCCTGGTTGCGGATGGGTTCCTGCAGGTCGGCCGGGAACATGGGTCGAAGGAAGGCATCGCGATCGATGCGGGCGTAGAACGCGCGGGCGATCCGCCAGAAGGCCTCCTCGCCCAGCACGGCATGCAGGTCCGGCTGCGGCATGGGCGAACCTGCGGCGCCTGACACGGGAAGCGGCACGTCCGGACGATCCTGGGCCGGTTCCTGCATGGGGCCGATGCTAGCCCCGGAGTCGCCGCTGCATGGCCTGCAGCAGCCGCTCGTAGTGCTCCGGCAGGTTGTGGACCGCTGCGCTGACGCGGAACCACCAGCGATCGTTCCACGCCATCACCGGGACCTCGATCCCGTCGACGGCACGAAGGTCCGCCTGCAGCGCCTCCACCGAGCCGAACCGCCGAAGCGGCTCCGGCACCTGCACCGTGGCCATGCTGGTGAGACAGCACCCATCCAGCGGCGAGACCGGCTCCACGCCAAGCCCCTCCACCAGCAGCCGATGGGCCCAGCAGGCCAGCGCATGGTTGTGGCGAAGCACCCGCTCGAATCCCAGCTGCCGCAGGAAGCCCAGGGCCGCGGGCACGGCAAGCCATGCCGAGAAATCGCGGGTGCCCTGCCAGTCGAACTCCGGTTCGAACCCCTGTCCCAGATTGCGGCTGATCACGCATGGATGGATGCCGGCGCGCTCCGCCGGGCCCACGCGGAGGAACGCGCTGCCTCGCGGTGCCATGACCCACTTGTGCAGGTTCGCCGCGTAGAAGGGCGCGCCGATCGCCTGCAGATCCAGGGGCATGCCGCCCGGCGCATGGGCCCCATCGGCCAGCAGCGTCACCGTGGACGGCAGCGCCTTCGCCATCGCCTCCAGCGGGAACCGCATGCCGGTCACGCTGGTGACATGATCGATCACCGCCAGCCGCGTGCGCGGCGTGACGCCAGCCAGCATCTGGGCGAGCATGCGGTCATGCCCTGCGGCCGGCACCGTGACCGGCACCACCACCACCTTGGCGCCCGTCTCGGCGGCGCGGTGACGCATGGCCTGGAGCACCGCGTTGTAGACGTGATCGGTGCAGAGCAGCTCGTCGCCCGGCTGCAGCGGGAGCGATCGCAGCACCGCATTCACGCCTTCGGTGGCATTCGTGACGAAGCCCAGCGCCTCCGGTGGCCCACCCAGAAAGGCGGCGAGCTCGCGCTTCACCTCGCCCAGCAGCGGCGTGATGCGTCGCCCGATGAGCTCGATGGGATCCGCCTCGAGTCTCTCCCGCCACGCGTCCTGCGCGGCCTGCACGCACCGCGGCACCGAGCCGAAGGAGCCATGGTTCAGGAAGACCACGTCGGGGCGGTGTCGGAACTCCGCCCTCACCTCGGCGGGAAACGGTTCGGGTGTTCGGGTCACGTCGGCCATGGTCGGGCACCGTAACCGCAATTGCGGGGCGGAAACCGGGTCTTTACCGGTCGCCTTCCGTTCGGCTAACATTTACCGAACGACTTCTCAAGCGGCCTCCGGCAGGCGTCCGATCCACCTCGCGACTGATCGAACGAACCTGACCCAGGAGCCCCCATGATCCGCACGCCCAGCAACCCCCTTCGTGTCCGCAACCGCCTCGCCGAAGCCCCCTGGAATGCCGAAGCCCCGCTGGTGTGCACCGGCCCGGGTGGCGACTTCACCACCAGGTACCACGCGGTGGGCGGCGCACTGGTCGCGGTCGATGGCGCCGCGCCCACGACCCACCGTCCCCTTCCTCAACGGGTGGACTGGATCGAGCGGCTGCTGGGCATCCGCCGCTGGCGACTCTTCGCCCAACCGTCCTCTTCGCCGCCCCGGGCCGAACGCGCACGTCATGGACGTGCGCCGGCCGATCTCGCCCTTGCAAGGAACCTGAACCATGTCGATGACCTTGACCCCGCAGCAGATCCGCATCTTCCGACTCGTTCGCGAATGGCGGAACACCCGTGGCTATTCCCCCACCATGCAGGAGCTCGCCGACGAACTGGGCATCAGCAAGGTGACCGTGTTCGAGCACGTCGAGGCCCTCATCGAGAAGGGCGCTCTCATCCGTCGGCCGAACAAGGCTCGCTCTTTGGCGATTGCCGATGAGGCGGCTCTTCCGGATGAGCAGGCCCGCGCCGGCGAGCTGCCGCTGATCGGCCGCATCGCCGCGGGGCATCCGGTGGAGAAGTACGAGCAGCAGGAGACGCTGCACCTGGAGACCATCTTCGGCCCGCGCCGCGGCCAGCGGGGCAACCTGTTCGCCCTGCAGGTGGACGGCATGAGCATGCGCGACGAGGGCATCCTGGACGGCGACTACGTGATCGTGGAGCAGCGGAGCGTGGCCCGCAACGGCGAGCGGGTGGTCGCCCTGCTGCCCAGCGGCGAGACCACGCTCAAGACGTTCTTCCGCGAGAAGGGCCACATCCGCCTGCAGCCGGCCAACCCGGAGTTCGAGCCCATCATCGTGCAGGAGTGCGCCATCCAGGGCGTGATCGTGGGCGTGCTCCGTCGCTACGAGGGCTGAAGCGCCGCGTCAGGCCAGCAGGCCACGAACCACGGTTCCAGCATCCTCGCCCGCGGCCATGCGTCGCACCAGCGAGGACCCCACGATGGCGGCATCGGCGTGCCGACACACGGCCTGCACATGCTCCGCCGTGCTGATGCCGAAGCCCACCGCCAGCGGCAGCCGCGTGTGACGACGCACGCGAGCCACCAGGGCTTCCACCTCGGGCGCTTCCTGACGCTCGCCGGTGATGCCCGCCCTGGCCAGCAGATAGACGAAGCCGCGGCACGAATCCAGCAGCCGGTGCAACCTCGCGTCGGTGGTGGTGGGCGCCACCAGCATGGCGAAGGCCATGTCCAGCCGTTCGGCGGCCTTCACCAGCGGCTCCACGGCCTCCAGATCCGCGTCGGGCACGATCAGGCCATCGAAGCCCGCGGCGGCCAGACGCTCCACGAAGGCTGGACCACCGCAGCGATCCACGATGCTCACGCTGACCATGGCCACCAGACCCATCCGCAGCGAGGCCCGGGCCTGCCGCACCACCTCCATGACGGCGTCGGGGGTCACGCCTCGCTGCAGCGCGCGGTGCATGGCCTCGGCGATCACGGGGCCATCCGCGATCGGATCGGAGAACGGGATGCCGATCTCCACGATCGCGGCGCCCGCCGCCTCCATGGCGGCCAGCGTGGGCCCGAGTCTCTCCAGCGAGGGATCCCCGGCCACCACGAAGGGCATGAGCGGCTTGCGCCCTTGCGTGCGGCAGTCCTGGAAGATGCGGTCGATGCGGCCCATCGCGGCGATGCTAACGCTTCGCGATAGCCTGTCCCCGCCGTGGCCTGGTAGCTCAGCGGATAGAGCGTCCGACTCATAATCGGAGAGACCTCGGTTCGAATCCGAGCCAGGCTATTGACGAACTCCGGAGCATGAACGCATCGCATGCGTGGATGCGCCGCTGGCTTCAGGCCGCCGGCGCCTACAACCTGCTCTGGGGTGCCGTGGTGGTGCTGCTGCCGGATCTGCCGCTTCGCGTGGCGGGCATGGAGCCGCTGCCCGAACCGGGCCGGGCCATCTGGCAATGCCTGGGCATGGTGATCGGCGTCTACGGCGTGGGCTACCTCTGCGCCGCTCGGGATCCGCTGCGTCACTGGCCCATCGTGCTGGTGGGGTTCCTGGGCAAGATCCTGGGCCCGATCGGGTTCGCCTGGACGGCCGCTCGCGGGGCCATTCCCTGGCACTTCGGCTTCACCATCCTGACCAACGACCTGCTGTGGTGGGTGCCCTTCGGCGGCATCCTGCTGGCCGCACGGCGGACCTGGGTGCGTCAGGGTTGAACCGGGCGGCGGGCCCGGCATACTGCCGATCATGCGAACCGCCGCCCTGCTTGCGCTGCTGCTGACGACCGCCTGCACCACCGTGGAGGGCACGGGACGAAAGCAGTTCAACATGTACTCGCCGGAGGACGAGGCGGCGCTGGGACGCCAGGCCTACGCCGAGGAACTGAAGGGACAGCGGATCCTTCCGGAGAGCGACCCGCGTGTGCAGCGCGTGCGGACCATCGGCAAGCGCATCGAGACCGCCGCACGCCAGCGGCAACCGGGCATGGCCAGCCGCATGGAGTGGACGTGGACCGTGGTCGATGACCCCGCGATGATCAACGCGTGGATGGTGCCGGGCGGGCGGGCCGCGGTGTACACCGGCATGATCGACTTCGCCAGAAGCGACGACGAGCTGGCCGTGGTGATGGGTCACGAGGCCTCGCATGCCATCGCCAGGCATGGCACGGAGCGCATGAGCCAGGGCGTGCTGGTGGGCGCGGGCGTGGCCGCCACGGGCGCCGCCACGGGCAGCGGCGCCGCCCAGGAGGGCGCCGCCACGGCCGCGAACCTGCTCATCAGCCTTCCCCACAGCCGCAGCCAGGAGATCGAGGCCGACGAGATGGGACTGATGACCGCCGCGCAGGCCGGCTACGACCCGCGTTCGGCCATCGACCTCTGGCGGCGCATGCAATCCCGCAGCGGCGGCCCGCCGGAATTCCTGAGCACGCATCCCAGCGAGGGCACCCGCATCGAGCGGCTGCAGGCCCTCATGCCGCAGGCGTACCAGCTGTACAAGCGATCGCAGGGCGGCGACGCCGCTCCCTCGCCAGCGACCAGCGGAGCCGCGCAGCGTTCCCGATGACGCTCAGGTCGCTCAGCGCCATGGCCGCCGCCGCCAGCGCCGGACCATGCGTGCCCAGCAGCGCGAACGCGGCCGCCGGGATGGCCACCACGTTGTAGACGAAGGCCAGGAAGAGGTTCTGCCGGATGCACCGCAGCGTGCGCCGGCCCACCACCACCAGATCGATCAGCGACCGGAGTCGGCCGCCCACCAGCACCACCGCGGCGCTCTCGCCGGCGACCGCCACGCCGCTTCCCATGGCGATGCCCAGGCCGCTCGAGGCGAGCGCCGAGGCGTCGTTCACGCCATCGCCCACCATGGCCGCCAGCGGACCCGCGGCGATCAGCCGGTCACGCTTCGCCTGCGGCGAGAGCCGGGCATGCACGCGGTCCCGGTCCAGGCCCACCGCCTCCGCCACGCGGAGAGCCTCGACCGCACGATCGCCGGAGAGCATGCCCGAAGCCAGCCCCAGGGCCCGAAGCTGCGCGATGACCTCGACCGCATCCGGACGCACCTGGTCCGCCAGGGTGAGCCGCAGCTGCGCCTCGCCGTCGACCCGCACCACGCAGGTGGCCTGATCATCGCGAAGGATCTCCACTCTTCGTCCCTCGACCAGACCCTCCACGCCGCTGCCGGCATGACTGATGAACCGCTGCATCTCCGGAGACGGGCCTGCACCCGCGGCCTGCACGATGGCCGCGGCGAAGGGATGCTCGCTTGAACGCTCCACGGCGGCCGCGCGTCGAAGTGCCACCGCGGGATCCGCGCCGCCGAGGGCCTCGACGTGGGTCACCAGCGGCCTTCCCACCGTGAGCGTGCCGGTCTTGTCGAACCACACCGCGCGAATGCGCCCGGCGCGTTCCAGCGCCGCCGCATCCTTCACCATCACGCCTCGCCGGCTCGCCTCGCCCGTGCCCACCATGACCGCCATGGGCGTGGCCAGGCCGAGGGCGCAGGGACAACTGATGATGAGCACGCTGGTGGCGGCCAGCAGTCCGGTGGACCACGATCCGGCCAGACCCCAGCCGACCACGGTGACGCACGCCACGGCCAGCACCAGCGGCACGAACACCCCGGCCACGCGATCCGCCAGGGCCTGGATGGGCGCACGGCTGGACTGCGCTCGCTGCACCTGCAGGGCCACGCGCACCAGCGAGGTGTCGCGTCCATCCACCGCGGCTTCCACCACCAGTTCCCCGTTCAGGCAGAGCGTGCCCGCGGCCACGGAGGCACCCGGCCCGACGGGCGCGGGCATGCTCTCCCCCGTCACCACCGAGGCATCCACGTCGCACTGTCCGGATCGCACATGACCATCCACGGGCACCCGTCCGCCCGGCATCACGCGGACCCGATCGCCGGGGCGGACCTGGTCCAGATCGACCGACATCCAGCCCCCCGCCGCCTCGCGCTGCACGCGCTCGGGCTGCAGATCCAGCAGCTCGCGAACCGCGTCACCCGCGCGTGCGGCGGCACCGGATTCCATCCAGTGCCCCACGCTGATGATGGCCAGCAGCGCCGCAGCCTCGCTGAACCAGGTGGGGTGATCCTGCCACAGGCCCATCCGCTGGGCCGCGAACGTGACCACGCTGGTGACCCATGCGGTGGTCGCTCCCATGGCGATGAGCACATCCATGTTGGTCCGGCCACGCCGAAGCACCGCCCAGGCGCTGCTCCAGAATCCGGTGCCCACCAGGGCCATGGCCAGCGTGCTGCCCACCAGCATCACGGCGTCGATCGCGGCGCCGTGATGGTGTCGCGTCACGGCGATCCAGTGCAACGCCTCCAGCGGAATCCAGATGCCAAGCCCGATCAGCGCCCGCCGTCGCCAGGCCTGCCAGATTCGCCGCTGTCGCGCCTCCGTCTCGGACCGCAGCGCACGCGGGTCGTCGAAATTTCCCACGGCCTCCGCCCGGTAACCGGCCGCATCCACCGCGGCCATCAGTCCATCGTCGGTGGCGTCGCCCTGCACCACGGCCAGGCCCGCGGCATGGTCGACATCGGCCCTGCGAACCCCGGGAACGGATTCCAGGGCCGCGCGCACCGCCTGCGCACACCCCGCGCATTCCATGCCGGAGACTCGCAGCGTTCGGGTGATGCCGGCGGCTTCCACGCCGAAATGCTAGGGAATCCCGGCAGCAACCCCGATGCACGCTATTCTTCACGCGATGCAGGCTCCCCGCCGACCGACCACCCTGACCACCGCCGCCGTGCTGGCGCTGGCCATGGCCCTGTCGGTGTCCGCCGCCATGCTGGCGGGCGGGAACTGCGGACAGCCGTGCTCCATGGGTTGCCGAGTGGCGCTGGTGGCCGACCGGACCCTGGAGTGTGCGCACGCGGACGCGGACGGCGGCCTTCCGGCCAGCGGTCCCGGCAACGCCCGTGCCGTGGCGGCGCGGGAGTCCGCGGGGACCCACTCGGCTCCCGCCGCGTGGCGAACGCTGGACATGCCTCCGCCGGCGCGCTGACCCTCGGGTTGGCGTTCGTCCGCAGCGTCTCATCGCATTCCACACTCGTTCAACCGCCGCGCGGTGCGCGGCACCAGGAGCACCCCCATGGGCGTCCCCGTCTTCGGTCCCCTCGCTCGCAAGATCTTCGGCACCCGCAACCAGCGCATGGTCAAGCGCTTCCTCCGCGTGGTGGCCGCCGTCAACCGCCTTGAACCCGCCACCCGGGCACTGACCGACGCGGAACTGCGTGAACGCACGGCCCAGTTCCGCCAGCGGCTCAAGGCGGGCGAGAAGCCCTTCGACATCATGCCCGAGGTGCTCGCGGTGGCGCGAGAGGCCATGGACCGGGCCGTGGGCATCCGCAACATCTTCAATCCGGCGGCGGGCTTCGACCCGGCGCGACTGCCCGCGGACGCCCGCGCCCTCTACGACGCCACCCTGGCCACCATGCAGGCCACGCCCGCGGCCGAACCGATGGAGGCGCTCCTGGGAGCCTCGGCACCGGTGCCTTCGTGGCTCTTCGTGGACATTCCGCCGGCGCTCTACGAGGCGGTCCGCGCCCTGCACCCGCACAGCAAGCCCCCCTTCCGAGCCCGTCCCTTCGACGTGCAGATCATCGGCGCCGTGGTGCTGAGCGAGGGCCGCATCGCCGAGATGAAGACGGGCGAGGGCAAGACGATCGTGGGTCCGCTGGCCTGCTACCTGGCGTGCTGCGAGGGCAAGCAGGTGCACGTGGTCACGGTGAACGACTACCTGGTGCAGCGCGACCGCGACTGGACCTTCCCCTTCTTCCGCGCGCTGGGCCTGACCGTGGGCGCCATCCACCCCATGCACATGCAGGGGCACGAGGGCAAGCGCTCCGCCTACCGATGCGACGTGGTGTACGGCACCACGGCGGAGTTCGGCTTCGACTACCTGCGCGACAACATGAAGTCCAGGGTGGAGGACCAGGTGCAGCGGCGCCGGGACTTCGCCATCGTGGACGAGGTCGACAGCATCCTGATCGACGAGGCGCGCACGCCCCTCATCATCAGCGGCCTGGCCGAGCGGGCCAAGCCCCGCTACGAGCTGGCCGATCGGATCGCGCGGGAGCTGGTGGATCGCCAGAAGCCGTGGACCACGGCCGACGAGCAGGTGCAGGCATGCCGCGTGGAGATCAGCACGCTGGAAGGCGACATCCGCAACGCACGCGACCGCGCACGGATTCCCGAGATGCGCAAGGCCATGCAGGCCGCCCGCGCACGGCTGCCGGAGCTGGAGCGGGCGCGCGATGGCCACACCCAGTTCTTCGAGGTGGAACTGGACAAGAAGAAGGCGGTGCTGACGCACGATGGCATCAGCGAGGCCCAGCGGATCGCCGGCGTGGGCAGCTTCTACGTGGGCGAGAACATCGACATGCCCCACCTGCTGGAGCAGTCGATCCGCGCCCATGCCGTGTACCAGCGCGACCGGGACTACGTGGTGGCCCCGGACGAGGACGGCCAGATGGGCGTGGTGATCGTGGACCAGAACACCGGCCGCAAGATGGTGGGCCGTCAGTGGAGCGACGGCCTGCACCAGGCGGTCGAGGCCAAGGAAGGCGTGCGGATCAAGGAAGAGACGCAGACCATGGCCACCATCACCATCCAGAACTACTTCAAGCTCTACCGGCGCCTCGCCGGCATGACTGGCACGGCCGACACCGAGGCCACCGAGTTCCACGAGATCTACCGCCTGGACGTGGTCAGCATTCCCACCAACGTGCCCGTGCAGCGGCGCGATCGCGAGGACCTGGTGTTCATGGGCGAGAAGGACAAGTGGGAGGCCATCCTGGACGAGATCGTGCGCATGCACGACGCCGGACGGCCGGTGCTGGTGGGCACCACCAGCGTGGACCGGAGCGAGCGACTGAGCGAGATGCTGCGGAAGCGCAACGGCATCCGCCACGAGGTGCTCAACGCCAAGCAGCACGAGCGCGAGGCGGAGATCATCGCCAACGCGGGACAGCTGGGCGCCGTGATGATCGCCACCAACATGGCTGGCCGCGGCACGGACATCAAGCTGGGCACGGTCACGCGCGAAGCCCTGATCGAGCACTGGAAGCGCCGAAACCTGGCCCCGCGCGAGGTGCATGTCGGCCAGGACGACGCCACCATCCTGGCCGCGGTGCATCGCCACCTGCTGGCCACGCGCGTTCGCATGGCCAGCAAGGAACTCGCCGCCCTGGATGACGCCGCGGTCCGGCTGGCGCTGCTCCGCCACTGGGTGGGCGAACTGCGGCCCGTGGGCGAGAAACGCCTGGCCCAGATGAAGGAGGCGGAACTTGTCCGGGAACTGGACGCCCACGGCGGATTCCAGCTGCACCGGCTGGAGCTGTGGAACGGGGTCGAGGCCATGGGTGGCCTGCACATCGTGGGCACCGAGCGGCACGAGAGCCGCCGCATCGACAACCAGCTCCGAGGGCGCTCCGGCCGCCAGGGTGACCGCGGCAGCAGCCGCTTCTTCCTGAGCCTGGAGGACGACCTGATGAAGATGTTCGCGGGCAAGGCCACGCTGAACCTGCTGTCCCGGATGGGCATGAAGGAGGGCGACTCCATCGAGGCCCCCATGCTCACGCGGGCCGTGGAGAAGGCCCAGCGGAAGGTGGAGGAGCGCAACTTCACCATGCGCAAGAACATCCTGGAGTACGACGAGCCCATGGAGTTCCAGCGGCGCAGCTTCTACGGCATGCGGCAGCCGGTGCTCGAGGGACGTGGCGTGCGCGATCTGGTCTGGCGCTTCCTGGGCGACGCGGTCCGCGAGGCGGCGGGCCTGTACCTGGGGCCCGAGCACGCGGGCCGCTGCCTGGCGGAGTGGTCGCGGGAGCACTTCGGCAACACCATGGAGCCGCGGCGCTTCCGCGGTCGCGAGCCCGCCGAGGTGAAGGAACTGATCCTGCGCGACGCCAAGGAGGAGGCGCAGGGCCGCATCGAGCTGGCGGTCGCGGAGTTCATGCCCGCCGAGGGCCAGCCCGAGGACTTCGACGCGGCCGGCCTGGCCAAGTGGGCGAAGGAGACGTATCGCTGCGAGCTGGACACCGAGCTGGTCCGCGCCCAGGATCGCGCCGGCGTCCGCAAGGCGGTCGAGCTTGCCGCGGCGGCCATGTTCGAGGCCGTGGACATGACCCCGGTGGACGGCTTCCTGGTGCCCGACTTCAGCCTGCGCGAACTGGCGGTGTGGACCGACCGCATGCTGGGCGTGAGGATCGATCCGGCATCCATGCAGGGCGTGGAGGGGCCGGAGGAGGCCGCCGACCGGCTGCTGGACATGGCCCGCAAGGCCTACGAGGAGCGTGAACTGGCCTATCCCATCGACTTCGCCATGGAGTTCACCGCGGCCCAGATGCCGGTGGACGCGAAGGCGGCGTTGGGACAGTTCTGCGCCTGGGCACGCTCGCGCTACGAGCTGGACTGGACGCCGGAGACGCTGCCGAGCAACGATCCCCGCGAGCTGCGCAGGTTGCTCGAGGAGACGGCCCGATCGCTCACCGACGACCGGATCCGCGACCGCGCCTCTCGCGCACTGGCCGCGGGCCGGACGCCCGAGGCGATCAGCGCCTGGTTCGAGGCGCAGGGTCTGGCCCGACTGGGCGAGCGCGAACTGGAGGAGGCCGGCGCGGACCCCGAGCGGTTCACGCAGGAACGCCTGCGGGAATGCCTGCGCGCCGAGCTTCGCCAGTTCGAGCGATGGGTCCTGATCCAGGTCCTGGACAACGCCTGGAAGGATCACCTGCGCGCCATGGACCAGATCCGCGACGCGATCGGTTTCCGCGCCTTCAGCCAGAAGGATCCGCGGATCGAGTTCAAGAAGGAGGCGGCTCGCCTCTACGACGAGATGCTGGTGGAGATCCGCAACCGCGTGGCCGAGGTCGCCCTGAAGGGGCGCCTGGTCCCGCAGGTCCAGCAGCCCG
>RFOC01000043.1 GCA_009926815.1 Planctomycetota bacterium | reverse complement strand
TTCTTCTGGTCCTGCTGCTTCTGCTGCTGGTCCTGAGACTGCTGCTGGTTCTTCTGATCCTGCTGCTTCTGCTGCTGGTCCTGGGACTGCTGCTGGTTCTTCTGATCTTGCTGCTTCTGCTGCTGATCCTGGGACTGCTGCTGGTTCTTCTGATCCTGCTGTTTCTGCTGCTGATCCTGGGACTGCTGCTGATTCTTCTGATCCTGCTGCTGCTGCTGCTGCTGCTGCAACTTTCGCAGTTCCTTCAGCAGGCGCAGTGAGCTCTCGGCGTTGGCGGCACTGTCCTCATCGGTTGGATTGGCGGCCGCGGCGTCCTTGAAGTGCGTGAAGGCCTGGTCCACCTGCTGCAGCGCCTGCTGCAGGGCTTCGGGCGGGATCTGCGATGCCGAGGCCTCGGCGTCCTTGGGCAGGGGTGGAAGCGACTTCAGCGACTGTGCGTAGAGCGAGTTGCCCTGGTTGTACATGCTGCGGGCCGCCAAGTCGGCGTTGGCTCCCTGCGCACTCTGCTGGAAGAACTTCGCGGCGCCCGCGTAGTCACCCTGCTGGAACCGGGCCAGTCCGAGGTTGTAGGCCACCTCCCGGGCATCGGGCTTCATGGCCAGCGCCTGCTCCAGGTGCCGCTCCGCATCGGCCCACGCCGATGCCTGCAGGGAGGCACGGGCCTGTCGCACCGCGTCGCGGTAGGCCGCGGCATCGAAGGCGCGTGGCGTGTCGGAACCAGCCGAAGGCTGCATCTGGGCCTCGGGGGCCGTCATGACTTCGGGTTCCGGCATGCGGACAGCGGGCTTGCCGCCGCCCGTGGGTGCCTGGGCAGGGATCTCGGCGGGGGCCGTGACCTTCTGGGCGGGTCCGGCGGCCAGCAGCCCCGCGAGCAGCATGGACACGGCGAGGCGCCTCATGGTGCGGTCCTCCGCTCGCGCCGATCGGTGATCAGGCTCTCGGCCACCAGCAGCAGCAGCGCGGCGCCCGCGAACCACTGGAACCTGGGCGTCTGCCGCTTCACCAGGCTCGAGTCCTGCTCGATGCGATCCAGGTTGCCCAGGGCATCGCGGTAGAAGGCCGCCATGTCGACCTGCGCGGTGCCGGCGGGCACGAACGTGCCGCCGCCGGCCTGCGCGATCTCGCGAAGCGTGTCCGCATTCATGCGCGACCAGACCTCCTGGCCCTCATGCACCAGGAATCGCTGCTGGCCGTCCGCGCCCATCACGGGAATCCGGGCGCCATCGCGCGTGTCCCCGATGCCGACCGTGAACACGCGAACGCCATGCTCCTCCAGCGCCTGCTGGGCGGCCTCGGCCGGATCGCTGCCCATGTCCTCGCCATCGGTGAGCACGATGATGGCCTTCGAGCCGTCGCCCGCGGCCGGGAAACTTCCGGCGGCCAGCCGGATGGCTCCGGCCAGCATGCTGCCGCCTCGAGCCGCGGCCTTGGGTTCCAGCGCCTGCACGGCCTGGCGGAAGGCCGCGTAGTTCAGGGTGAGCGGGGTCCGGATGGCCGCCACGCCCGCGAAGTCCACCAGTCCGACACGATCACCCTCGAGCGCCTCGCTGGCATCGATGGCGAACTGCTTGGCGCGCTCCAGCCGGCTGGGCGTGGCGTCGCCGGCCAGCATGCTGCGGCTGACGTCGATGACGAAGATGGTGTCCATGCCGCGGCGACGCACCTGCTCCACCTCCATGCCCCAGCGAGGATCCATGCGAGCCACCACGAGCAGGCCCAGGGCCAGTGCCGCGAGCGAGGCGCGGATCCAGGCTCGCGACAGGTCGAGCGTGGGCACCAGTCGGGCCAGCAACGCCTCCTCGGCCACCAGACGCAGGAGACGCCGTCGCCGAAAAAGTCCCACCGCGACCGCCGCGATGGCGACCATGGCGAGCAGCAGCCACAGTGCGGCACCAGGCTGGGCGAACTGGAAGCCGCTCATGGCAGCGTCCTCCATCGCGTGCTGCCCAGCAGCAGTTCGGCGGCCAGCAGCACCAGGGCCGCGCTCAGCAGCGCCGGCACGGGGAAGCCCGCCAGCCGCACCCCCTCCACGGCCAGGTCCTTCGCCTGCACGGTGCGCTTCTGCTCGGTGAAGGTCTTCTCCAGGGCATCGATGCGGGCGTAGATGCCCTCGAGGCTGCTCGAGTCGGTGGCGCGGAAGTACTGGCCGCCGGTCGCCTCGGCCATCCTGCGCAGCAGATCCTCGTCGATCGTCACGGGCTGCCGGACCATCTGCATGCCGAAGGGCGTCTTGACCGGCATGGGTGCCAGTCCACGCGTGCCCATGCCGATGGTGTAGAGCTTGATGCCCAGCGTCCTGCAGAGTTCGGCGGCCGTCATGGGCTCGATGTCGCCGGCGTTGTTCTCGCCGTCGGTCAGCAGCACGAGCACCTTGCTCTTGATGCGACGGCTCTCGTCACCCCGCTGCTCGGTGGCGTCACGGAGCTTCTCGGCGCCCAGGGCCACGCCATCGCCGATGGCGGTGCCGTCCTCGCCGGACCCGGGCTCGGCGGGGGAGAGATCCTGCAGCGCCGCCAGGAGCCATCCATGGTCGAGCGTCATGGGGCTGATGGCATCGGCATGTCGCGCGAAGGTGACCAGGCCCACCAGGTCGTCACTTCGTCCAGCCAGTCCGCCGCCTCCCTGCACGAAGCGATCCACCACATCCTTGAGCGCCGTCAGGCGATCCACCGCGCGTCCCTTGGCCTGGAAGTCCATGGCCAGCATGCTGCTGGAGCGGTCCACGACCAGCTGGATGGCCACGCCCTCGGTGAGGGTCCGCGTCTGCTCGTTCAGCCGGACCGGCCGCGCCAGGCAGAGCACCACCAGCGACAGCACCGCCGCGCGGAGCGCGAAGGGGAGCCACCGCAGCCTGGCCGCCGCGCCCGCGCCAGCCGCTCGTGCCCGGGCGACCGCGCTGAAACGGAGCGAGGGTCGCCGTCGCCAGAGGCGCCAGAAGCCCAGGGCCGCCACGGGAAGCAGCAGCAGGAGCAGCGGATCGAGCATGGAGAGCGCGTTCATCGGACCGCCTCCGCTCCGGAGGGCGAGGAGGATTCGTGGGCATCCAGGGCGCCCTGTTCGGGCATGCTCTCCCGAACGAAGCCCTGCGCCGCCTCCAGGCCTCGATCGCATTCCGCGGGGCCGGGACGCTGTGCCGCGAACTTCACCATGTCGGCGGCCCTGAGGAACGCGGCCAGCATGCGCTGGTGATCCTCGCGGATGGCGGGGTGGTGGCGGGCGGCCTGGAGGAACTCCTTCGTGGTCTGCTCGGGAGCTCGGATGGCGAACCGACCCTCGACGTAGCGTCGGACGGTGTCGGAGAGTCGCACGTAGAAGTCCAGCACCAGGCCCTTCTGGGGAAGCTGCAGGGCCGCCAGTTGCTCCAGTTCGCGGAGGGCCCGGGCGTGGGGTGGCTCGGGTGGCGCCGAAACGCGGCCGCGTCCGGACCACCATCGCCACGCGAGCGCGGCCATCGCGCCCACCAGGACGGCCAGGCCCGCGTACCAGAACCAGACCGGTTCCAGCGGCATGTCCACGGCACCCTTCGCGTCGCGGATGCGGGTGGGATCGGCGTCCGGCCCGAGCAGCGAGCGGACCTGCACGGGCAACTCCGGCGACGCCAGGGTGGTCTCGCGTCCCTCGGCATCGCGCAGCGTGAACTCGATCGACGGGATCCGCTGCTCGCCACTCTCGAAGGTGGCCAGGGTGATCCGCTCCACGAGGCGATTGGGACGCTCCTGGCTGATCGGCAGCGATTCCGCCTTCCGCACGTCCCAGGCGCCGAGCGTGCCCCTGAGTTCAGGCACGCGGACGCCCACCGCATCCGGTCGATCGATCAGGAACTCCACCACCAGGGGCTGGCCCGTCCGGATCTCGCCCGAGGGGATCGAGACGGTCACCGTGGCCCCCCCAGCCTGGGCCGAACGGCTGGTGGCCGACTCGTCCGCGGGCGCGGCGGCGAGCAGCAGGGCGAGCAGCAGGCTGGCCGTGCGCCTCATCGGCCCCTCCGTGCCTCGCGGCGTCGGAACACCTCGGCCAGCGGCTTCACGAAGTCGCCGCCGGTCTGCACCTCGACCGCATCCATGCGCATGCGGCGGAAGGCCTGCTGCAGTCGGGCCTGGTCCTCCGCGGCGGCGCCGGCATAGCGGGCGCGGACGCCACGGTCCGAGGTGTCCACCATGAAGGTCTCGCCCGTCTCCGGATCCTCCAGTTCCAGCAGGCCCACCGCGGGAAGGGCGTGCTCCGCGGGGTCGGACACCACCACGGGAATCACGTCATGCCGGCCACGGGCGACCGAGAGCGAACGCTCCCAGCCCTCGTCCATGAAGTCGCTGATCACGAAGAGCACGCTTCGCTTGCGGACCACGCGGGTGATCTCGTCCACGGCCGCCGCGATGCGCGTGCCCCGACCCTGGGGCTGCAGGGCCAGCAGCTCGCGCACGATGCGCAGCACGTGACGGGTGCCCTTGCGGGGCGGCACGAATCGCTCCACGCGATCGGTGAAGGCCAGCAGGCCCACCTTGTCGCCGTTGCGGATGGCGCTGAAGGCGATCGTGGCGGCCATCTCGGCGACCATCTCGCGCTTGAACTGGCTTCGCGTGCCGAAGTCCAGGCTGCCGGACAGGTCGACCGCCAGCATCACGCAGAGCTCGCGCTCCTCGCGGAACATCTTCACGTGCGGGCTTCCCGCGCGGGCGCTCACGTTCCAGTCGATGGTGCGCACGTCGTCGCCGATCACGTAGGGCCGCACCTCCTCGAACTCCACGCCGCGGCCGCGGAAGGCGCTGTGGTAGGTGCCCGAGAGGGCCTCGCTCGTGACCCGGCTGGTCCGGATCTGGATGCGGCGCACCTTGCGAATGAGCTCACTCGCGTTCATGGCACGGCTCCGGGGGCGCCGGTCAGGGGACCGGCACGTGCTCCAGCAGCGTGCGCACGATGTCGTCCCCGTTCTTCTCCAGCGCCTCGGCCTCGTAGCTGATGCCGATGCGGTGGCGGAGCACGTCCAGGGCCACGTCCTTGACGTCCTGCGGCGTGACGTAGCCGCGGCCATCCAGGAACGCCCTGGCCCGGCTGGCGATGGTGAGCGCGATGGTGGCCCGGGGGCTGGCGCCGTACTGGATCAGGTCCTTCACGGGCGCCTTCACCGAGCCGGGGTCGCGCGTGGCCACCACCAGGTTCACGATGTAGTCCTTGATCCGGTCGTCGATGAAGATGCTGTCCACCACGGCTCGGGCGGCCACGATGTCCTTCGGCTGCAGCACGGCGCGGACCTGGTGGCTGCCGGTGGTGCGGGCCATGCGATCCAGGATCTGCCGCTCCTCGCGGGCGCTCGGATAGCGCACGACCAGCTTGAGCATGAAGCGGTCCACCTGCGCCTCGGGCAGGCTGTACGTCCCTTCCTGCTCGATGGGATTCTGGGTGGCCAGCACCAGGAAGGGATCCTCCATGGCGAAGGTCTCCGTGCCGATGGTGACCTGACGCTCCTGCATGGCCTCGAGCAGGGCGCTCTGCACCTTGGCGGGAGCGCGGTTGATCTCGTCGGCCAGGATGATGTTGGCGAAGATGGGTCCCTTCTTCACCACGAAGTCGCCGGTGTTGGGGCGGTAGACCAGCGTGCCGACCAGGTCGGCCGGCAGCAGGTCCGGCGTGAACTGGATGCGCTGGAAGCTGGTGTGGATCGCCTTGGCCAGCGTGGAGACGGCGGTGGTCTTCGCCAGTCCGGGAACGCCCTCGATGAGGATGTGCCCGTTGCCCAGCAGGCCGATGACGAGACCCTCGAGCAGTTCATGCTGGCCGACCACCACCCGCTGCATCTCGCTGACGAGCTGCTGGAAGGGCTTGGCGGCCTCGGCGACCTGGCGTTCGAGATCCTGGATGTCGACGGGTGAATGGCTCTGTGTCATGGTGGGTTGTCCGATGGAGCGGCCGCCTATGCGGAGTCCGGCCGGGGGGTTCGCGTGCATTGTGACTTCCTTTCGCCTCCCATGGGTCCACGGGATCGACCCGGATACGGGGTGACGCACCCCCGTGTGAGGCGGCTACCTTCCGGCCATGAGCGAGCAAATGCAGCGGGTGGCATGGGTTGGAACGGGCGTCATGGGATCGAGCATGGCAGGGCACCTGCTTGCGGCGGGGCACCCGGTCCGCATCCACACCCGAACCCGGGCCCGGGCGGAAGGCCTGCTGAAGGCGGGTGCCCAGTGGGCGGCCTCGCCGGCCGAGGCCGCCGAGGGCTGCGATGTCGCGTTCGCCATGGTCGGGTTCCCGCAGGAAGTGGAGGAGGTGTTCCTGGGGCCTTGCGGTTTCCTGGCCGCGGGCGCGAAGCCACGGGTGGTGGTCGACATGGGGACCAGCCCTCCCGGTCTCTCGAGGCGAATCGCGCAGGCGTGCGCCGCGCTCGGCGTGGGCGCGCTGGACGCGCCGGTCTCCGGTGGAGACGTCGGGGCGCGGAACGCCGCGCTCTCCATCATGGTGGGCGGGTCCGAGTCCGACTTCGCGGCCGTGAAGCCGCTGCTCGATCGCCTGGGCAAGACCGTGGTGCTGCAGGGCTCCGCGGGCGCCGGGCAGCTCTGCAAGATGGTGAACCAGATCCTGGTCGCCAACAGCATGGTGGGCGCCTGCGAGGCCATGGTGGCCGCGAAGGCCGCGGGCCTCGACGCCGAGCGCGTGCTGCAGAGCGTGAGCGGCGGCGCGGCAGGCAGCTGGACGCTCCAGAACCTGGTGCCGCGCATGCTCAAGGGCGACTGGAACCCCGGCTTCTTCGCGAGCCACCTGGCCAAGGACCTCCGCATCGCCCGGGAGCAGACCCGGGCTGATGGCGAGGACCTGCCCGGACTCGAGCTTTCCGAGCGTCTTTTTCAGGGCCTGGAGGCCCTGGGGCATGGCCGTCTGGGCACTCAGGCCCTGCTGAAGGCCTGGGACGAGGTGATCGCCCACGTCCGGTAGGGTGGCGTGGAGGCGGAATTTCCGCTATCTTCATCGACCCGCCGCAGGGCGGACCGCAAGGAGAAACCCATGGCCGCCACCGCAGAGATGAACGGAAGCAAGGTCACCTTCACCGTCACGAAGCTCCCCGCCAAGGAGAGCCTTCGCAAGACCATCTTCCGCCTGATGCGCCAGGAGACCCGCGTGCAGCGCGCCCTGGACAAGCTGGCCAAGGGCCGCGCCGACGGCGGCAACGACGTGCACCAGCGTGGCGGCCGCATGTGGCACAGCCGCAAGAAGGCCAGCCGCGTGGTCACGGTGAAGACCGGCGCCACGTTCACCATCACGGTGACGCCGCAGCTCTCGGCCGACCTGAAGAGCGTCGAGAAGTACCTCAGCCGCAAGGCCTGAGCCATTCAAGGATCGAGCATTCGCCGGACCGTCCCCTGGGGGCGGTCCGGTTTTCGTTGGGGACGCTTCAGCGGCTCAGGATGGCGTCGCGGATGGGAATGAGCACGCTGGGGATCACCCGCTGCTCGGCCAGTCGCTCGGCATGGCCCGCCAGTGCCGCCATGATGCGGGGCAGGTCCTCCAGGCGGTCGACCGGACCGGTGCGGCGGACCGTCAGGTAGACGCTGATCGGCTCGCTGGGGAATCTGGAGGGCTGCTCGCCGCCCTTGGTGCGGCTCTTGATCTCCACGAAGGCCTGCACGCCATCGCCCCGGTCCAGGTGCAGGCCGATGAAGGGCTGCACATCCAGCGGCTCGTCGCGGTCGCGTTCCACCAGGCCGGCCAGGGGGGTGTCCGCCAGCAGGGCGTCGAAGATGATCGCGTCGCGGTTGCCCTCGGCCTCGAAGTCGAAGCCGAAGACCATCTCCAGGTGGTCCACATCCAGCGGTCGGATGGAGAGGAACCATGGCGCGGTCTCCAGCACCGTGCGGTGCAGGCGGTAGGCGTCGGTCAGGTCGGACGGATTCACGAAGCCGCTGCGCAGCGAGGTCTGCCGCAGGGCCACCCACGCGTAGCTGCGATCGTCGTCCTCGGGGCTCTCCAGCGAGATCTCGTGGTCGTAGCGGCGCAGGTCGCTCAGCGCGGGCACCGCCTGGCGCATGCGGTCGAACAGCTCGAGCACCGGCTCGCGGCCCCACGGCAGGTCCATCTTCAGGGCCAGCTTCTGGTTCACGTAGAAGTCGCGGCAGACGCTCTGGAACGACTCGGCCATCGGAAACCGCAGGCTACCGGGTCGGTTCGCGGTGCGACAGCAGCCACTGCAGCACGGGTTCGATGGGCGACAGCTTGTCCACAGCCAGGTGGGCGCCGCACGCCAGGAGCTCCTCGCGGGTGAACTCGCCCGTGGCCACCCCCAGCACGCGGCACCCGTTGTGCAGGGCGCAGTCGACGTCCTTGGGGGTGTCCCCGATGATGATCGCGCGCGCCGGATCCAGTTCCGACCCGTGCCGCTGGCGATATCGCTGCAGCGCCACCGGCGGCAGATCCCGTCGCGTGACGCCATCCATGGCGAAGGCGTTCACCCGGAAGAGATCCGGATCCAGTCCCGCGTGCTTCACCTTCAGGCGGCCGGTGGCCGGGTAGTTGCCCGTGAGCAGTCCCAGTTCCACGCCGGGCTCGCGAGCCAGCGCATGCACCAGTTCCACCACGCCCTCGAGGGCGATCACGGTGTTGCGCTCGGCCAGTCGCCGCTCCAGGTGGCCCGTGTAGGTGTGCCGGAAGACGTCATGGCTCTGGGCGTCGCCCGGCACGCCATGCCGCTGCGTCATCTCGTCGTAGATGAGCGTGTCCAGCCTGCCGGCGATGTCCACGCCATCGAAGCTGAACCGGCGGTCCGGGTGCAGCTGGTGGAAGGCCGCCAGCATGGCATGCACGCCGGCATGCTGGCTCTTCAGCAGGGTGCCGTCGATGTCGAAGAGGACCAGCACGGCTCAGGCTTCGCCCACGGCCGCCACGATCCGCCGCGCGGCATCGGTCAGGTCGGTGGCGGTCTGCATGGTGGGAATGTCGCCGCGGGCGGCCTCGAGCAGGGCCCGGGCCTCCTTCACGTTGGTGCCCTCCAGGCGCACGACCAGCGGCACGCGGAACCCCACGGTCTTGGCGCTGGCGATGATGGCCCTGGCGATGCGGTCGCACTGCATGATGCCGCCGAAGATGTTCACCAGGACGCCCTTCACGCGGCTGTCGCTCAGGATGATGCGGAAGGCCTCGGTCACGGCCTCCTCGCTGGCGCTGCCGCCCACGTCCAGGAAGTTGGCCGGCTCGCCGCCGTGCAGCTTCACGATGTCCATGGTGCTCATGGCCAGCCCGGCGCCGTTCACCAGGCAGCCGATGGATCCGTCCAGCGCCACGTAGCTCAGGCCGAACTCGTTGGCGCGGATCTCCGCGGGGTTCTCCTCGGCGGGATCGAAGAAGGCGGCGATGGCCTTCTGCCGGAAGAGGGCGTTGTCGTCGAAGGTGAACTTGGCGTCGATGGCGATCACCTGGCCATCGGGGTGCTCCGGGGTGGCGGGGGTGAGCACCAGCGGATTGATCTCGGCCAGCGTGGCGTCCTTCTCCACGAAGGTGCGGGCCAGCCGCAGCAGGATGTCGGTGGCCTGGTTCACGGCCTTGCCCCGGAAGCCCAGCTGGAAGGCCATCCGACGGGCGGCCCACGGCTGGAGACCGACCACCGGATCCAGCGGCTGCTTCAGGATGGCCTCGGGCCGGGTCGCCGCCACGTGCTCGATGTCGACGCCGCCCTCGGCGCTGGCGATGAGCACGTTCCGGCGGGTGCCGCGATCCGTGAGCACGGCCGCGTAGAACTCCTTCGCGATGTCCACGCCGCTGGCGACCAGGAGGCGGTTCACCTGCAGTCCCTCGGGCGGCGTCTGCGGGCTCACCATCCGGTTGCTGAGCATGAATTCGGCAGCCGTGCGGGCCTCCTCCACGCTTCGACAGACCTTCACGAACCCGGCCTTGCCGCGACCGCCCGCGTGCACCTGGGCCTTCACCACGGCGATCGAGCTGCCCGACGCGAACACGCCCTCGGCGGCCTGGACGGCCTCCGCGACGGTGGTGGCGACGCCGCCGGTGGGCACCGGCACGCCCGCCTCGGCGAGCAACTGACGACCCTGAAATTCGTGGACGCGCATGGGTTGGCGAGTGTAGCGGGGGGCCGGCGGTGATCAGCCTTCCGCGGCCCCGGCCCGCGTCGGCGGCGGCACCAGCAGGCTCACCACGATGCCCAGCAGCACCGTGCCCAGCACGATGCCCAGGCTGGTGCTCACCGGCAGCAGCGGCGAGCCCCTCCACCAGTGCCATGCCATCTTGAAGCCCACGAAGGCCAGCACCAGTCCCAGGGCCGGCTTGAGCAGGTGGAAGCGATCCACCGCATTGGCCAGCAGGAAGTACATGGCCCGCAGACCCAGGACGGCGGCGATGTTGCTGGTGAAGGCGATCACGGGCTCGCGCGTGATCGCCAGCACGGCGGGCACGCTGTCCACCGCGAACACCACATCGCTGAACTCGATGACCACCAGCGCGCCCAGCAGCGGGGTGGCGACCAGCCGATCGTCCACGCGGCTGAAGAAGCGACTTCCGCTGAATTCGCGATGCAGCGGGAGCACAAGCTTCATCAAGCGGAATCCCACCGTGCGCGAGGGATCCACCATGTCGTCCCCGCCTCCCGGCCAGAGCATCTTCACGCCGGTCAGCAGCAGGAACGCGCCGAAGACCCCCGCGACCCACTCGAAGCGGTGCAGCACCGCCACGCCGGCGCCGATGAAGAGCGCCCGCAGCACGACGGCCCCCAGGATCCCCCAGAAGAGCACGCGATGCTGCAGCGAGGCGGGCACCGCGAAGTAGCGCAGGACCACCACGAACACGAAGAGGTTGTCCACGCTGAGCGAGAGCTCGATCACGTAGCTGGCCAGCCACTGCAGGGTCAGGTCCATGCTCGCGTCGTGGGCGGCCAGATCCACCAGCGAGTCGCTCGCCGCCGCCTCCGCCGTGAGCCGTCCCGCCTGCACGAGCTGGTCCGGATGGGCCATGAGCCAGCGGTCGGCGAAGAAGTGGAGGAACGCGTTGAAGCCCAGGGCCAGGAGGATCCAGAACGCCACGCCCGCCGCGGCCGCGGCCCAGCCCACCGGCCTGGGGTTGCGATGGAAGATGGTCAGGTCCGCCACCAGCAGGCAGAACACGACGCCGGTGAAGATGCCCAGCAGCCGCCAGTGCTCGCCCACGGGCAGCAGGATGGCGGCGGCATCCCCTTCGGCCATCAGCGCGTGCATCACGGGGTTCCCGCCTCCGATCGCGTCGATCTCCGCGACTCGGCCCGGTGTCTCCACCATTCCCACACGATCGGCATCACGCTGAGCACGATGATGCCCAGGATCACCTTGCTGAAGTTCCGCTTCACCCAGGGCAGGTTGCCGAATCCCCAGCCGGCCAGCATGAACAGGCCGATCCAGACCAGCGCGCCGAGCACGTTGTAGAGGGCGAAGCGACGGTATCGCATGGTGCCCACGCCAGCCACGAACGGCGCGAAGGTGCGCACGATGGGCACGAACCGTGCCAGCACCACGGCCTTGCCGCCATGACGCTCGAAGAAGGCCCGTGTGCGCTCCAGGTGCGCCGGGTTGAGCAGGCGGAAGCGTCCGCTGAAGGCGGGGGGGCCGATCCAGCGACCGATGTGGTAGTTGACCGCATCACCCAGCACCGCCGCCACGAACAGCAGGCCCGCCATCAGCGGAAGGCTCAGTTCCAGCTCCGGCACGGCGCACAGGGCCCCGGCGGCGAACAGCAGCGAGTCACCCGGCAGGAAAGGCGTGACCACCAGCCCCGTCTCGGCGAACACGATGGCGAAGAGCACCGCGTAGGTCCAGCCGCCCACGGCCTGGGCCATCTCCAGCAGGAAGGCATCCAGTTCCGTGAAGAGGCGAGGGAACTCCCGGGCGATCCAGGCCCAGGTTCCCTCCGAGGCGGGCGCGGCGTGGGCGAGCG
>RFOC01000418.1 GCA_009926815.1 Planctomycetota bacterium | reverse complement strand
AGGGGTAACCGCTGAAGGTCTTGGAGCAGCTGTAGGCGGCGGTCATGGCCTGGGCGCAGGGGCTCTCCTGCGGGAGGATCGGGGCAGCGGGACATGGCGCCCTTGACCTCATCATTTCAGGCACCCGACGCCGCTGCGACCGAGCAGCTGCTGTCGGCTCTGCGCTTCAACGACGCGGGCCTGATCCCGGCCGTGGCCCAGGACTGGCTCGATGGCGCCGTGTTGATGGTCGCCTGGATGAACCGGGAGGCGATCGTGCGCACCCTCGAGACCGGTGAGGTGCACTACTGGAGCCGTTCGCGTGCCGAGCTGTGGCATAAGGGTGCCACCAGTGGCCACATCCAGACCCTGCGCGGATGGCGTGTCGACTGTGACGCCGACGTGCTGCTGCTCACGATCGAGCAGCGCGGCGATGTGGCCTGTCACACCGGTGCCCGCAGCTGCTTCTACGACGAGGGCTTCGCGCCATCAGCGGGGGGAGCCTCGGCCCCTGCCCCACCTGCCGATGCCTGCACCGAGCTGATGCGGGTGATCGAGGGCCGCCGTGACACCCCTGAGCCCGGCAGCTACACCAACACACTGCTCGCGGGTGGTGACAATCGCATCCTCAAGAAGATCGGCGAGGGCTCTCCCAACGTGGTGGACATGATCGAGAGCGGCGAAGTTACGCTCGTGGTCAACACGCCAACCGGTTCGGGGGCCAGGAGCGACGGCTGGCAGATCCGCCGTGCGGCGGTGGCCCGGGGGATCCCGTGCCTCACCACCCTCTCCGGAGGACTGGCGGCGGTCCGCGCCATCGCTGCCGCCCGCCAGGGCGAGGCCGAGGTTCTCTCGCTGCAGGAGCTCCACATGGAGCCGGGAGCCGTGGAGAGCGCGGCGTGAGCGAGGACCTGCCTGCCGAAGGCCGCTTCGGCCCGGCACCGCCTGAGCGCCGCAGCCTCGCCATCACCGGGCGACGCGAGGTGGGCGCCTACGTGGTGCTCGAAGCCGAGGATCCCGACGGGCCACCCCCGGCGCCG
>RFOC01000417.1 GCA_009926815.1 Planctomycetota bacterium | reverse complement strand
GCCTTCACGTGCGGGAAGTTGTCCAGCATGAGCCGAGCCACCGCCAGCGTGCGAAGGTTCTCCAGTCCCGTCGGTGCGGGCAGGTGCTCCAGCTCGCTCTCGTTGGGGAAGAAGGGAAGGGGGATGATCGTCTGGAAGTAGCCCGTGGAGAGGCCAGCCTGCCCCGGCATGGGCAGTCGCTCAAGCGGATGGCGATGCGAGGGGCCAGTGAGCACCACCTCGCCCGCGGCACCCACGGGAATCCGCTGGGCCCGGGCCCACGCCTGCAGCGTGCGGTCCTGCTGCTCGCGGAGCAGGCGCATGTGCCGCAGCCGCTCCGGTCGGTGCTCCACGTGGCCGTAGAGCATGGTGGCGTTCGAGTTCAGGCCCAGCTCGTGAGCGGCGCGGTGCACATCCAGCCAGTGGTCGCCGCGGATCTTGCCCTTGAAGGCCTCGTCGTGCACGCGGTCATCGAAGACCTCGGCGCCCCCGCCGGGCAGGCTGCCCAGGCCCGCGTCACGCAGGTCGCGCAGCACCGACTTGATCCCCTCGAAGCCCTCGCCGCCGCGCTTGCTGATGCGCTGCAGGTGCACGATCTCCACCGCCGTGAAGGCCTTGACGTGGATCTGGGGCACCGCGGCCTTCATGGCCCGCAGCGTGTCCAGGTACCACTGGAACGGCAGCCACGGGTGCAGGCCGCCCACCATGTGGATCTCGGTGGCGCCGGCCGCGGCGGCACCCTGCACGTCGCGCACGATCTCCTCGGTGCTCTTCTCGTAGGCCCCGTCCTGGTCCTTCTTGCGATGGAAGGCGCAGAACTTGCAGCTGAGCGCACAGATGTTGCTGTAGTTGATGTGGCGGTTGACGTTGTAGTACGCCGCGTCGCCGTGCAGCCGGCGTCGGACGCGGTCGGCCATGGCCAGGACCCGGTGCACGTCCGGCGTCTCGAACAGGACCATGCCCTCCGTCTCGTCCAGTCGTTCACCGGCCTCCACCTTCGCCTCGATGGCATCGAGGGCCCGATCGAGGCCCGGGGGCGG
>RFOC01000416.1 GCA_009926815.1 Planctomycetota bacterium | reverse complement strand
TCGCCACCGCGTCGCCGCCGCGCGAGTGGCCCATCAGGGCGATGCGCGTCAGGTCCACCTTGCCGTGCAGCGGGAAGGCGGGATCCGCGGCCAGCCGCGTCCAGGTCTCGAGGTGCTTGAGGAGCAGCTCGAGCAGCCACGCCTGCGGGCCGCCATGGCACGCATGGCCAGCAGCGCCTGGATGCTGGAACGCATCGCCAGGCCCGGTCCGCTGGCCTTTCCGTTGTTGGTGGAACGCCTCAACAACCGGCTCAGCAACGAAACGCTGCTGGAGCGGGTGCAGCGTCTGATCGCCGAGGCGACCAAGGCCGAGGCATCAGGCTGATGCACCTGCAGAGATCTGGCCAGCGGTGCCTCAGCGTTCCACCAGTTGCCAGAAGCTCCACGTCTGGCCAAACGCCTCCCGCAGGCGTCCCGCAAAGCTGCTGTGGGACTCCATTCCCTGCCAGTCGTCGATGCGGGCCTCAAGCCGCTCGCGAGGCCCCCGGCTGGTCCTCGATCGGCCCGATCGACACGATCAGGCCCACATCGATGATTTGCCAGCGGTCCTCGTTGCCCGGCTGCACCACCACCACGTGGCGACGGCTCGGAAACACCAGCGCGAACTCCTGGTGCAGCACGTCCACCGATCGCTGATCCGCCAGATGCAGGCGAAACGGCTTGAACGGGAAGACCCGCAGCGACTCCCGAAGTTGATCACCTGTCACGCTCATGCCCTCCATTCTCGCGGGCACCGTACCCTCGCTCAAGCCCGCTTCGCGATCTTGATGCCGATTTTCCGGGGAGTCATTCCGTATCGGGCTGCGGCGGCCGCCATCCGCCCGCACGCCGCTTCGATCGCGCCGCCCGCACGGCTACCATCTCGCTCATGATTCGGCCCGAACGCCTCGTGGGCCCCGAGTGGGCAGCGTGGTATCGCCTCAGCCCCCAGCAGCGGTGGCGTGCCAGCGAGCGGCTGTGGGCCACGTTCCTCGCCCTGGGAGGGTCCCTTGATCCCGAACCCGATACGCAAAGTCCTTT
>RFOC01000415.1 GCA_009926815.1 Planctomycetota bacterium | reverse complement strand
GCATGCACGACCGCGAGAGCATCTACGTGATCCCGGATGCCATGCGCACCAACGGGCTCGACCGCGAGATCCTCTCGATCCTGGGCCTGCATGACCGCGTCGAGGTGACCCGCGAGGACACCGCGCGCCGCGCCTGGAACGACTTCAGCACGCGCCTGGCCAGCCCGCGCAGCCGCCGCGTGAAGATCGGCGTCATGGGCAAGTACGCCAGCCTAC
This sequence comes from Planctomycetota bacterium, assembly GCA_009926815.1. Taxonomy (GTDB): domain Bacteria; phylum Planctomycetota; class Phycisphaerae; order Phycisphaerales; family SM1A02; genus SYAC01. The sequence goes on along the minus strand of RFOC01000415.1, from coordinate 833 downwards.
GCGATGCCTACGCCAGCATCGACAAGGCCATCGAGCACTGCGGCATCCACCTGAACGCGGCGGTCGAGCTGCAGTGGATGGACACCAGCAGCCTCGACACCCCCGCGAAGGTGGCCGAGGCGCTGCGCGACGTGGACGGCATCATCGTGCCGGGTGGCTTCGGGCAGCGCGGCGTGGAAGGCAAGATCCGCTGCGTCGAGCACGCCCGCACGCACAAGCTGCCCTTCCTGGGCATCTGCCTGGGGTTCCAGATGGCCGTCATCGAGTACGCCCGCAACGTGCTGGGCCTGGCCGATGCCAACAGCACCGAGTTCGATCCGGCCACGGCACATGCGGTCATCAGCGAGCTGCCTGACCAGAAGCGACTCGAGGGCATCATGGGCGGCACCATGCGCCTGGGTGGCCAGGAAGTGGCGCTCGAGCCGGACTCGTTCGCCTCGCGGCTCTACGGTGCCACGAAGGTGCGCGAACGCTTCCGCCACCGCTACGAGGTGGAGCCCGCGTTCATCGATCAGCTGCAGTCGGCGGGCCTGCACTTCAGCGGCAAGCACCCCACGCAGCCGATCATGCAGGTGCTCGAACTTTCGCCGGCCGACCACCCCTGCTTCATCGCCGCACAGTTCCACCCGGAACTGACCAGCCGACCGCTGCGCCCGCAGCCCATGTTCATGGGCCTTGTGGCGGCGGCGATCGCCCGCAGACACCCCGACGCGGTCCGGGACCCGGCCATCACGCGCTGGCTGCCGGCCCCGGTGGCCGTGGCTGCGGTGGCGGGCCGGTAGGCGTTGCCGCTAGAATCTTCACCCTTCGCCGAAGTAGCTCAACTGGTCTAG
>RFOC01000414.1 GCA_009926815.1 Planctomycetota bacterium | reverse complement strand
GCTCTTCGCCGCGGGCGTGCGTCCGGCCATCAACGTGGGCATCTCGGTCAGCCGCGTGGGTGGCAACGCCCAGATCAAGGCCATGAAGGAAGTGGCGGGCTCGCTGCGACTCGACCTCGCCAGCTTCCGCGAGCTCGAGGCGTTCGCCCAGCTGGGCACGGAACTCGACCCCGCCAGCCAGCGACAGCTGGACCGCGGTGGCCGCATGGTGGAACTGCTCAAGCAGGGTCAGTACGTGCCCTACGACGTCATCGACCAGTGCATCAGCATCTTCGCCGGCAGCAAGGGTCTGCTCGACGACGTCCCGGTGCCGGCGGTGCCCAAGTTCGAGCGCGAGCTGCTCGAGAGCTTCCGTGGCCCGAACAAGCCGCTGCGCGACCAGCTGGCCGACAAGAAGTCCTTCAAGGGCCTCGAGGACCAGTTCCTGGCCGCCATGAAGGCGTTCAAGGCCGCGTTCCGGGCCTGAGCGCGTCGAATCGATCGATCCTGGACCCGCAGGTGCAGGCCTGCGGGTCCTTTTCCTTCTTGGGTCCTCCATGTCGCTCGCTCCGCCTCCGGCATGGCCCGCACGCGGACGCCTCGGCTCCGCTTCGCATGCGCCTCGGCTTGGCGCTTCTCGCTACCGCTCGGTCACCCCATCCTGCGGAACGTGCGGGGCGCTCGCTTCGCTCGGCGCGACACCGCTTTGCAGGCCATGCCGGAGGCCTCGCTCGACGGTCGGAGCATTCGACGCCCGCCTACTCCCCGATGTCCTCGGCCCAGAGGTCCGGCTTCTCCCGCTTCATGCGCTCCATCAGGGCGATGCAGCGGGGATCCTGCAGCACGCGGACCTCCATGCCCTTCTGGGCCATCCAGTCCTCGCCGCCCAGGAAGGTGCGGTTCTCGCCGATGATCACCCGTGGAATCTTGAAGAGCACCGCCGTGCCGGTGCACATGGGGCAGGGGCTCAGCGTGCTGATGAGCGTGCAACGGCTCCAGTCGCGACGCCGGCCTGCGTTGCGGATGCAGTCCACCTCGGCATGGGCTGTGGGGTCGCCATGCTGGACGCGG
>RFOC01000413.1 GCA_009926815.1 Planctomycetota bacterium | reverse complement strand
GGCATGACCGCGCCGGTCACGGGCTCGGGGTGCTGGCCGCCGTGGATGCAGCGGCTGTCGAGGTGCAGGGGTTGGTCGCTCATGGAAGGGGGGCGGCGGTGCCGCGGGTCAGAGCATCTTCTTCCGCAGGTAGTTGATCAGGTCGATCCGCGTGATGATGCCGTAGAAGCGGTCATCATCGGCCACGATGGCCACGCGGTCGGCGCGGAAGATGGGCAGAAGGTCGTTCACGCTGGCACTCGGCGGCAGCGTCTCCAGGCGGCTGGTCATGAAGTCGCTCACCGGCCGCCGGCCCGCCTCGGGGCCCTTGAGCATGGCCAGCAGCACGTCGCTCTCATCCAGGATGCCCACCACGCGGTCGCCCGCATCGAGCACGGCCAGCTGGCTCACGCCGTACATGCGCATGCGCTTCACGGCCTGCATGACCGGGGTGTCCGGGCTGAGCACGTAGTCCTCGTGGTCCAGGTGTCGCCGCGCGATCAGGTCGCGCAGGTCGCCGTAGGTCTTCCGCTCCAGGAAGCCGTTGTCCACCATCCACCAGTCGCTGAACATCTTGCTCAGGTACTTGGCCCCGGTGTCGCAGATGAGCGTGACCACGCGCTTGGGGGTCTTCTGTTCCCGGCAGTACCGCAGGGTGGCCGCCATGAGCGTGCCCACGCTGCTGCCCGCCAGCACGCCCTCCACGCGGAGCAGCTCGCGGGCCGTGCGGAAGGCCTCGGCGTCGCTGATGGCGTAGGCGCGGTCCACCAGCGTCATGTCCAGGATGTCGGGAATGAAGTCCTCGCCGATCCCCTCCACCAGCCAGCTGCCCGGCGTGACCTGTCGCTTCTCGTTCACCAGTGGGGCCAGGATGCTGCCCACCGGATCGGCGAGCACCATCTCCAGCTTCGGGTTGCGCTCCTTCAGGAACTTGCCCACGCCGCTCACGGTGCCGCCGCTGCCCACGCCGGCCACGAAGGCGTCGATGCGTCCCTCCATCTGCTCCCAGATCTCGGGTCCGGTGGTGTCGTAGTGCGTCTGCGGATTGGCGGGGTTGCTGAACTGGTCGGTG
>RFOC01000412.1 GCA_009926815.1 Planctomycetota bacterium | reverse complement strand
AGTGCCACGCCGCAGGTGACCCGCGCATCGCGAAGGCTGGAGCCAAGGCCCTTGCCCGGTGCCACTGGAGGCACGAGCCAGTCCAGAGCGGGACGCATGCCGCAGACGACCATGGTGGTGAAGGCACCGAAGGAATGCCCCATGACGCCCACCCGACCGAGGTCGAACTGGCCATGCAGTTCCCCCTGGCCCTCGTTCCATCGCTTCGCCTGGTCGATGGCGAAGCTGACATCCCTGGGTCGCGCGAATACCTCGTCGGCGTCGCGGATCATCGCATCCAGGTTCTTCATGGGTCGCATGCCCTGCGTCAGGCGCTCGCGGTTGCTGCCCACGTGCTCCACGCACAGCACCGCATAGCCGTGCGAAGCCAGATCCTGAGCCTGCGCGAAGTGCGTGTCCCAATCGCCACCTGCGCCATGACTCAGCACCACCACCGGGTACGGGCCACCCGACGTTGGCACATGCACCTTGATGGGCACCTTGCGTGCGTCATTCACCAGGCCAGGAAACTCGAGCACCCGCACCTGCAGCGACGAGGTGGCCGTGCTTGCCGTGTCCCCACCCGACCGAGCCTTGTCCGCGAAGAACGCCCACACCCGCTCGGCACCCTGGAAGGCCTGGATCGGCGTGCTGCCTTCACGCCGTGATCGCGTGCCCGGCCAACCGTGACCGCCCGCGCTGTCCAACACGAACTCCGTGATCGCGCCGCCCTTGCCCGCCGCGTGCGTGGTGGTGGTCACCGTGCCATCCACCGTGGTCGCACCATCACTCTCTGACCGGTTCGCCTTCACCCAGAAGTCCACCACCTCGCGAACGGGCTTGAGGGGCGCGGCCTGCGCACCGCGCACCAGCCGGTTTCCGCTCATGCCCCCAGCCAGCGGCACTTCCTCATCCCTTGCGCCGTTGATGATCAGGATCGGCAGCGGCACCGCCGGCTTCGAGTGGAACGAGAACATGCTCGCCACCACTGTCGCCGCGGCGGCCAGACGTCGCGGCCGCGCCACCGCGTACACGAAGGTCATCATGCCGCCGTTCGATCCGCCGGTCATGAAGATGCGCG
>RFOC01000411.1 GCA_009926815.1 Planctomycetota bacterium | reverse complement strand
GCCTTCGCGGCTCGCTTCGCGGCCAGATGGCCGCCTCCACGCTGTGCGACGCCAGGGCCTACGGCGAACGCTTCCATCAGGCCGTCCGGCAGTGCTGGCGAAGCGCCTGCGGGGACATCCGTGGCTGAGACGCCGGCACAGCGAGCACTCGCGTTGCATCAGCAGGGCCGGACCGAGGAGGCCGTTGCCTCACTGCAGTCGCACCTGCGTTTCAAGCCGCGTGATGCATCAGCACTGGCCGCATGGGGTGTGCTGCTGGCCGCATGCGGGCGCGTGTCGGACGCAGTGCAAGCCCTCCATCGCGCGGCCGCACTGCTGCCGGAGGACCGGGATGTCCAGGCGAACCTGGGGCATGCGCTGGTGGCGGCCGGCCGAGGCGAGGAGGCCCTGGCGGCATGGCGAAGGGCACTTCGCATCGATCCTCGCGATGCACAGCTCTGGTCCGAACTGTGCGCGCTGACGTCGCGTTGCAACCTGAGCGTCGAGGCCATCGAGGCTGGGCACAGGGCCGTCGACCTGGCACCCGATGCGGAGCAGGCTGTCACCAACCTGGGCTTCGCGTTGCTGCAGGCATGCCGGACCGAGGAGGCGCTGGAGCGGCTCGAGGCCTGGCTTCGTTCACATCCGGAGCATGCCACGGCCGAGTCCAACCTTCTGCTCATGCTCAACTACGTCGATCGACCGGCCGAGGCCGTGGCCCTGAGGCACCGCGGCGTCGGCGAACGCCTCCCGAGGGTTCCCCGCCCGACGATCGCCGGAGACGCCGATCGTCCGATCCGGGTGGGCGTGCTCTCGCCGGACCTGCGCGATCATTCGGTGGGATTCTTCGCGGCACCGCTGCTGCAGGGCATCGCGGCACCCGACACGCTCGAGGTGATCTCGCTGGCCGACGCCGCCCCCTCGGATCCGATTCGCGCCCAGCTCCGCTCGATGGTCGGCGGTTGGCACGACATGCCCGGGCTGGATGACGCGGCCCTGCACGCACGGCTGAGTTCGCTGCACCTCGATGTGCTGATCGAGCTCTCGGGCCACTCGGCGGGCGGTCGCCTGGCGGCCCTGGCC
>RFOC01000042.1 GCA_009926815.1 Planctomycetota bacterium | reverse complement strand
GATGGTCCGACGCCGACCGGCTGCTCGCCCGCACGCTGGTGCTGGAGCACCTGCCGGCCACGCTGGTGCGGACGGTGGGCGACCGGCTCTGGAAGGATCTGCCCGGGCCCTACGTGGCATGGCTGATCAGCAAGCGGCTCGCGAGCACCATCGTCTACCGCGAGGGCGTCGACTTCCTGAGCGGCATGGAGCCGGCCGCGGCCGCCCAGACCTCGCTGCGCTACCTCCAGCGCGAGCAGGAGACCCGGCGGCTGGTCGCGGCCCTTCGATCGGATGGACTTCGTCCCGACGACCGCGACGCCGTGGCCCGGCTGCTGGAACGCAGCGGCACGCGCGGCGGCCTGCTGGACGGTTGACGCACCGTGGCGGGCGGGCCCGCCCACCCTGATCGGCGGGCCATGGCACGGCCGCTCACGCCCACCAGGGCTTCGCGGCGGGCTGCTCGATCAGGCACCCCTGCAGGAATTCCACGGATCGCTCGAAGCCCTCCTGCGCGCTCATGAGCCCATCCTCGTGCTCGATGCTGAGCACGTGGTCGTAGCCCTGCCGTCGGAGCATGGAGACGAAGGGCCGCCAGAAGTCCGTGCCATGGCCCCAGCCGCAGGCGCGGAAGCTCCAGCTGCGCTCGCGCAGGCGACCGTAGTGACGCGTGTCCAGGTAGCCGTTGCGGGGTCCCTCGTGCGGATCCAGCTCGGTGTCCTTGGCGTGCACATGGAAGAGCAGGCCCGCCTCGCCGATGTCGCGCGCGGCCAGCACCGGGTCGATGCCCTGCCAGAAGAGATGCGAGGGATCCAGGTTGGCGCCGAGCCTGTTCCGACCCTTCACGCCCGAGGCCTTCATGGCGAGCTCGCTGAGCCGCAGCAGCGTGTCGGTGTTGTAGACGCAGAAGCCGGGATGCGGCTCCCACGCCGATCGCACGCCGTGCTTGGCGAGCAGGCGGGCGGCCCGGCTCCAGTACGGCACCAGCACGCGATCCCACTGGTACTCGAGCACCTTCAGGAAGTCGCCTGGCCAGGGGCAGGTGACCCAGTTGGGCTGCGTGTCGCGCGGCGAACCGCCCGGACAGCCGCTGAAGGTGATCACGATGTCGGTGCCCAGCCGGGGCGCCAGCGCCACCGCGATCTCCCATGCCTCGTGATGCGCCCTGGCGATCTTCCGGTCCGGATGCACCGGATTGCCGTGCACGGCCAGGGCGCTGAGCTCCAGGCCGTGGTCGGAGAGCACCCCGCGGATCCGATCCTGGTCGCGGCGGCTGGCGAGCACGCGGGCCGGGTCGAAGAAGGGCTTCCCGGGATAGGCACCCACGGGCAGCTCGATGGCCTGCAGCCCATGCTCGGCACAGGTCAGGCAGGCCTGCTCGAGGGTGCGACCTGCGAACAACGCGCTCATCACGCCTAGCTTCATGGAAGTCCTCCTGGGCATGGCACGCTATCCGATGGCGGGGCCCGGTGGCGGCGCGAGCCTCCCGGCGTCACAATCCCGGCATGCGTCCGTACGTGATCGTGCTGCTCGCGCCCCTGCTGGCGGCCGGCGACCCGCCGCCCGCCGAGGCGCCAGTCGCTCCCGCGGCAGCCGCCACGCCCGACGCTCCGCCTCCGCGCCGCGTCTGGGTGGTGCTGGACTTCTACAAGGAGTTCGGCGGCACCGTGGTCCGTGAGGACGAGGCCACGCTGGTGATCCGAACCACGGCCGGCGAGGAGCGCTCCATCGACCGCAGCGCCGTGATCAGCGCCATCCCGCTGCTCGACGACCCCGAGGGCACCCCGGTGATCGTGCGCTATCGAGACGACCGGCGAGTGCGGGGCACCCTGGTGACCGATGGCCTCGATGGCGCGACGGTGGATCTGCGGGGCATGCGAACCGTGATCCCACGCTCGGAGATCTGGGGCCTGGAACGCGAGGTTCCCTTCGACGTCCTGCTGGCCCGGTATCGCAAGGCCATTCCCGCGGATGCGTGGCCGCAGCGCATCGCGCTGGCTCGATGGGCCATGGACCAGGACCATCCGGAGGTGGCCGTGGAGGAACTGCGGGAAGTGGTGAAGCACCAGGAATCCGACGAGGTCCGGAAGCTGCTGAAGCTTGCGGAGATCGCCCAGCGCACTCGTGCGTCGACCACGGCCCCGCCGCCCGAGAAGCCCCGACCGGCCGCCGCGAACCCGGCGGAAGATGCCGTGCCGCAGCCTCGGCTGCGCGAATCCGACGTGAACGTGATCCGGGTCATGGAGGTCGATCTCACGCGACCGCCTCGCATGGAGGCTTCGCCGGACCTGCCGGCGGACCTGGTCACTCGCTTCGGACCCGAGGGCAAGTTGCCCGCCGATGGCGACACCGCGCAGAAGCTGGCGGCATGGCCCGCGCCGCGCCTGCTCACGCTGCTCTTCCAGCTCAAGGCGAGGGATCTCTACGGCCGCATTCGCGTGGCGGAGGATCCGGAGCATCTTCGGGTCTATCGCAAGCAGGTGCACGATGCCTGGCTGGTGCCCAACTGCGCCACGAGTCGCTGCCACGGGGGCGACCAGGCGGGATCCCTTCGGCTGGTCCGGGAGCAACCGCGCGACGCTCGCACCAGCTACACCAACCTGGTGCACCTGCTCCGTCACCGCACGGCCGCAGGCGAGAGCCTGCTGGACTTCGACAACCCCGCTGCATCGCCGCTGCTGGACATGGGGCGACCGCGGGAGTCCGCCCGGCGGCCCCATCCGGCCGTGTCCGGGTGGAAGCCCTCCGTGCGAAGCGGACGGGACGAGCCCGAGACGAGCGTGGTGGCCTGGCTGCGCGGCATGCATCGTCCCAGACCGGAGTACCCCGTCACGATCGAGGCTCCCGCCGCTCCGGTGACGCCACCGGCCGGCACCGAGGAACGGTAGTAGACTGGCCGCCCCATGACGGCCCACGCCCCGCGAATCCTCCCCCTCGCCAGCCTGCTGCTGCTGCTCTGCGCCTGCGGAGCGCAGGATCCGGTGAAGGCCGTCGACCGCAAGCTGGACGAGACCATCGCGAAGGCGGAGAAGGCCATGGCCGAGGTCTCCAGCGTGGATGCTGGCAGCCGAGCGGCGTCGGCCCGCGCCCTTCGCGACGCCGCCCAGACCGCCCAGGCTCCCGCCGGCGCGCTGCAGGGCCAGAAGGTCGCCTTCGCGCTCGTGAAGGCGGGGCTGGTGCGCGAGGCCGTGCGACTGGACGTGATGCAGGCCGATCGGATCGAGGTGGCCCAGGCGGTCCGCAGCCTGCAGGTCCGCCGCAACGTGGACATGGCCAAGTTCCTGCAGGCGATGGCCGCTGGCCTGGATGCGGGCGGCGCGGAGGCCGAGGAACTTTCGGCACGACGGACCGCCTCGGGCGAGGAGCGATCGCGACTGCAGGCGGCGCTCGAGTCCGACCGCGAGGCGCTGGCCGCCCTGCAGGAAGGCGTGACCGCGGCCGAGGCCGCTGGACTGTCGAAGGAGCAGGAGGCGGACGAACTGCGGCGTCGGGCGGATGCCGCCCCCGCCACGAGCCGCGATGCCATGCTCAAGCAGGTCGACGCGGTGCGCCGCGAGTCCATCCGCGCCCGCACGGAGGCGGCCGCCAAGGGCATCGAGGCCGCGGCCCTGCAGCAGCGGGTGTCGCAGGGCGAAGCCCTGGTGGCCAGCCTGGAGGCCGAACTCCAGCGCCTGGAGCAGATCGGCCAGGACCTGGGCACCATCCGCGCCGACCGCGGCGAGGCCTCCCGCAAGCTGCGTGGCGCCGCAAGCCGCCTGATCGAGGCGGCGACCGCCGACGCCAAGGCCATGATCAAGGCCTCGGCCGAGGAGCTCAAGCCACTCGACGAGGCGATCGCCTCGGACCTGGATCAGTGCGCCGGCCTGTATGCCCAGGCCTTCGCGCTCAATGACGAGACGGGCCGGTCAGCCCGGCTGCTCGCCATGTCCGTTCGACTCTCGCTGCTCGCGCACGCGGCCCGACGCGCGGCGCACGCCGCGGCCGAGGCCGCCGCGCTCGACGCCATCCAGGCCATCGCCTCGGACAGCGCCTGGGCCACCGCCATGCGCGAGGCGGGCGCTCAGCGGGATGCCTCGCTCGCCCGCGCGGACGAGGCGGTGAAGGCCATCCGCGAGGGGCTCGACGCCGGCAGCGACGCCGTGCTGGCGTCCATTCGAACCCGCGTGGATGCCATCGATCGCATGCGTGCGGCCTCGGGTGCCGCCTCCTCCGGTGCCGCCACGGCGCCGGCCGCGGAGGAACCGGCCGCCGAGGCGCCGGCCTCGGATGCTCCCGCTGCCGAGCCGGCCGCGGAACCGGCGACGGATCCCGCTGCCGAACCCGCGGCGGAACCAGCCCCCGCCGGCGATCCGCCCGCGGACCCCGCTCAAGCCCGCTGAATCCCGTCTCAGCCCCGGGCCTGTCGCCGCTGCTGCAGCAGCGCGGCGTTCCTTCGCCAACGCTCCAGGGGTGCGCGACGAAGCACCCCATGCGAGGCGAATCGCTCCCAGTCCCGCGACTGCCAGCGCACGACATCCTCCAGGGACAGCGAGGCGACGCCGCCCGCGTAGGCGGGATGGATGCCCAACCGGCGTGATCGCTGGGTGGGCTGCGAATGCGGACAGGCCTCGATGCAGGCGTCACAACCGAAGAGCCAGTCGTCGCTGCGGTCGCGGAACCAGGCGGCCGGATCCCCCGCATGCTCGATGGTCAGGTAGCTGATGCAGCGGTCGGCCTTCACCTTCCAGGGCTCGATAGCCCGAGTTGGACAGGCGTCGATGCAGCGCGTGCACGAACCGCAGGGATCCCCCGGCATGGCGGCGGATGGACGCAGCTGCGCCGTGGTCACCATGCAGCCCAGCACCAGCCAGCTGCCCCGTCCACCCGACCCGATGAGCAGCGTGTGCTTCCCGATGCGGCCGAGGCCGGCCCGCACCGCATGGTCACGCTCGGCGATGGGTGCGGAGTCCACGCACACGCGGAATCGGTGCCCCGGGTGACGGTCACGGAGCGCCTCGGCGATGGGCTCGAGCCGCTCGCGCATGATCGCGTGGTAGTCGCCGCCACGGGCATAGCGCGCGATGCGGCCGTGGCCCGGCTCCCGCCGATCCGCGCGGCCATCGGCGTATCGATCCGCCACGCAGACCACCGATCGTGCGCCGGGCACCAGCACCCCAGGATCGATGCGCTCGGCCAGGTGCTTCGCCAGCCAGTCCATCTCGCCACCGTGACCGGCCTGCAGCCACGCCTCGAACATGTCGGGGCGGTCGATGGGACGGGCATCGCACACGCCGGCCAGCGCGAACCCGGCCGTGCGCATGCGACCCAGGATCTCCTCGGTCAGGTCGTCGCTCAACGAAGCCCCGCGAGTCGCGCCAGCGGCGCCAGGGGCAGGTCGGCCTCCATGCCGCCGCTGCCCGTGAGCGCCGCGGCGGCCGCATAGCCGCTGCGCACGGCGCCCTCCATGGTGGCGGGCCAGCCCGTGTCGCACCAGTCGCCCGCCAGGAGCAGGTTGTCGATGCCGCCACGAGGATCGGGCCGCGCCGAGGGCCGCAGCGCCGCGAAGCCGGGAACGGCCGCGAAGGTGGCGCGTCGCTCCTTCACGCTTCGGATGCTCGACGGCGCCAGGCCCCTGGCTCGCGGACAGGCCCAGACCACGTCCTCGTGCACGCGTCGGCCGATCTCCGCCTCGTCCAGGTCCATCCAGGCCGCCGCACCCGAGATGACCGCGTGCACGTGCTGATGGCCCGAGCCATCGGTGCCCTTGTCGAAGAGCCACTGCGTGCCCCGGCCAGGGAGCACCAGATGGGGCGTCTGGAGCACCTGCACGGGATAGGTCAGGTGCACGCCCAGGATGGGACTGACGCCGATCTCCCCCAGCCGCTGCAGGCGACGATCCGCGGCCTTCATGGCCGGCGAGCAGAGTCGATCCAGCCGGTCGAAGGGCACGGCGCTGATCACGGCGGCGCCCTCCACCAGTCCCTCGTCGGTCACCACCCCGGTGACCCGGCGGCCATCGAAGGCGATGGCCTGGGCGCTGACGCCAAGCCGAAGCTCGCCGCCGGCCTGGCGGATCATGGCCTCGGCGGGGTCGTAGAGCTCCAGCAGCGGCACGGTGCTCAGGCCCATGGTGCTGGCGAAGCGATGCCCCAGGAAACCCTCCTGGAAGACCTGCATGGCGAACGGCGCGTCCACCTGATCCGACGGGAGATTGCACGCGCTCACCACCACCGGCTCCCAGAAGAGCTCGCACGCGCGCGACGTCTGGCCGGTGGCCTGCAGGAAGGCGCCGAAGGAGCGTCCCTGCCAGGCTCGCCGACCCCCGATGCCCATGCGCATGAGCCGCCACATGGCGCGCGCCACACCCAGCTTGTCGCGCCAACCCAGCAGCCGCATGCGAAGGAACGAGCCGGTGAACTGCGCAGGAGCGGGAAGCCATCCGGCCTCGAGTCGGTCGGGCTCGTGCGGCGGTTGCGCCCACCAGGTCACCGGATGCCAGTCGATCCGGTCCAGGACCCCCAGGCGGCGGTACAGGTCCAGCAGGTTGGTGCAGCAACCCATGGCCACGTGCTGGCAGTTGTCGAGCATCTGGCCCGTGCGCGGATCCGTGAAGCTGGTGGCGCGGCCCCCCAGCTTGCGCCGCGTCTCGATGAGCACCGGACGACGCCCCGATTCCGCCACGCGAATGGCCGCGGCGATGCCCGCGATGCCGCCGCCGATCACCACCACCTCCGCGGTCACGCCACCGCTCCACGCCGCATGCGACCGGCGCGCCAGGCGATCATCGCCTTCCGCCATCCCGGCAGTCGCGCGCGGCCGGCGACCGCCAGACGGGGATCCCGCTGCAGGCGCTCCAGGATGCCTCGGTAGATGCTCGTCATGGCCCAGAGCGTGGGCCGGCAGTCGGGATCGATCATGCCATCGAGCGGCTCGCTTCGTCGGTAGTGCGCCTCCGCCCGTCGGCACTGGGCCTGCACGAATTCCGCGCAGCGATCCGAGTTCTCCCACCCCTTCACCGCCTCGGGCGAGAGCTCCATGGCCAGATAGTCCCCCAGCGGCAGGTAGCAGCGACCGCCGTCCAGATCCTCGCGGAGGTCACGCAGGATGTTCGTCAGCTGGAAGGCGATGCCACGCTCCACCGCCAGTCGCGGCGCCTCGGGATCACGGAAGCCCCAGACGCGGATGCACACCAGGCCCACCGTGCCCGCCACGCGGTAGCAGAAGGTGCGGAGCTCCTCCCAGCTCTCGAATCGCGCGGGCTCCAGGTCGCCCCACTGTCCCTCGAGCATGTCGTGGAACTCGCCTCGCTGCAGATCGAAGCGGCGCACCGCCTCCGACAGCGCGACCATGCAGGGCTGCCCGGCATCCGCGCGTCCCTCGAAGGCCGCGTCGGTGTCCGCCCGGAAGGCCTGCATGCGCCGCTCCCGTTCCGCACGATCCGGTCCCGCCTCGTCCGCCAGGTCATCCGCCTGACGCATCCAGGCGTACACGGCGTACATGGCCCAGCGTCGATCCAGGGGCGTGAGCCGGAGCCCCCACCAGAAGTTGCGGGCACGGCTCCGCGTGATCGCCTCGCAGGCCCGGACCGCCTCCGCCAGTGCCTGGTTCATGCGGCGCTCCGTGCGTTCCACCAGGCGCGCGTCACCAGCCACGCCTTCCGCAAGGCGCCAAGCCGGGGCCTGCGGATGCAGGTCTCGTAGTCCCACGATCGCACCCCCTGCAGCACCGCGCGACCGCCCGCCGCGAAGAGCCAGACGACCGGCCGGGACGTGGGCTTGAGCGTGGCCAGCAGCGGCTCGCCCCGTTCGAAGAGCGATTCGGCGTGGTCGCAGAGCCGCTCGAGCACGCCCCGGTAGGCGGCCAGGAAATCGCGGTCCGGCGCCCAGCCTCGCTCGGCGGTGATCCGCAGCCGGCTCTCGAAGTCGGGAATGTCGGCCGAGGCCTCGGCCGGGATGTAGAGGCGGTTGCGCTCCAGCAGGTCCCTTCGCACATCCTGCCAGTGATTGACCAGCTGGAGCGCGGAGCAGATGGCGTCCGAGCGGGCGAAGCTCTCGGCGTCACGGCGCTCCCCCAGGGTCATGAGCACCAGCCGGCCCACGGGATCCGCGCTCAGGGCGCAGCTTCGCATCAGCTCGTCGAGCGTGGCCCAGCGATCCTTCCGGTTGTCCCACTCGAAGGCCTGGATCAGGTGGTCGAAGGGCTCGATGGGCAGGTCATGCGCACGGACGGTGGGCGCCAGCGCCGTGAACACCGGGTGCCGCGGCTTGCCCGCGAAGCAGGCCTGCAGTTCCGCTCGCCACCACGCCAGCAGCTCCAGCGCGCGATCGCGATCCCCCGCCTCGTCACCCAGATCATCGGCCCAGCGGCAGAAGGCGTAGAGGGCAGCGAAGTCGTCGCGCACCGGCGCGGGCAGCAGCGCAGTGAGCACCGGAAAGTTCTCGTAGCGGCCCCGGGCGAGGGCCGCGCACCAGGCGCGGGCCTCCGACTCGCCCATGCACTCGCATCGCTCGGGACCCATGCGATCCAGCAGGGCCGTGACGGGACGCTCGGCCACGCTCATCGCGAGGCGCCTCCGCCATGCCTGCGTCGCCGCCGCGCTGGCGGGATGCCCATCTGCTCGCGGTACTTCACCACCGTGCGGCGCGCGATGGTGACGCCCCGGGCCTTGAGCCGGGCGGTGATCGCCTCGTCGGAGAGCGGATGGGCCTTGTCCTCGGCATCCACCTCCTCCTGAAGCATGGTGCGCACCGCCTCCCAGCTGACGCTGGTGCCGTCCTCGGCCTCGGTGCCGCCGGTGAAGAACTTGCGCAGCTCCACCAGCCCCCGCGGCGTCTGCAGCCACTTGCCGCTCACCGCGCGGCTGACGGTGGCCACGTGCACGCCCAGACGATCCGCCACGTCGGTCATGGGCAGCGGCTTCATGTGTCCCGTGCCCTGGTCGAACCAGTCCCGCTGCCGCTCCATGACCACCTCCACCACGCGGAGCAGCGTGGAGCGCCGCTGCGTGATCGCGTCGATGAGCCAGCTGGCGGAGCGGATGCCTTCCTGCAGGAACGTGCGGGTGGCCTGGTCCACGCCGTCCCGCTCGACCATGGCGGCATAGACCGGGCTGATGCGGAGCGGAGGCACCGGACCGTCGCACAGCGCGGCCACGTAGCGATCGGCCTGCGCGTCGTAGGCCACCATGGCGTCGGGAATCACCACGCTGGGCTCCTCGTCGACCAGGTCGCGCCCCGGCGACGTGGTGAGCCGCTTCAGCCGGTCCCGGGCCGCCTCCACGCGCTCCACGCTCATGCCGCTGCGCTGCGCGATGCGCGGCAGCCGGTTCTCCAGCAGGTCCTCGTAGTGATCGCGCACCATGGTGATGGCATCCGCGATGGCTCCGCGATCCTCGGCCGTGGGCGGCTCGATCCAGCGATCGGGATCCACGCGGGCCTCCAGCTGCAGCAGCAGGCTCTCCCGGATGTCGCGGGCCCCCACGCCCGCGGGCTCGAGCCAGACCTGCACCTGCGGGAGCGCCTCCAGCAGGGCCGATTCGGTGAAGGGACCGCCAGGCGCCTGGTCGCTCTGGGCCGAGATGGTGGGCAGGTCGGCCGAGAGCAGGCCGTCGTCATCGATGAAATCCACCAGCAGACGACCCGCCGCGAGCACGGGCTCGGGCACCTCGGCCAGCTGCCACTGACGCTGGAGCTGCTCGCTCAGGCGCTCGCGCCTCGCCGGCGTGCCCGCCAGCATCTCCATCCGGGCCGAACCGTCATCGTCGCTGCGGGCCGTGGGCCGGTGCCAGGGCGGTTCCTCGAACTCGCGCTCGAAGGCCCGGGCTCGCTCGAAATCGGCCGCCGTTTCCCCCACCGTGAGCGGCCGCTCCACGGGCTCCTCCTCCGGGGCCTCGTCGGCCGATGGGGCCGGGGCGGCGACCTCGGGATCGGCCTGCTCCAGGGTGACGTTCCGCTCCAGTTCCTGCTCCACCCTCTCCTGCAGCTGCGCCAGCGGCATCTGCAGCACCTCCATGCTCTGGATCATGCGCGGCGCCAGCCGCAGGGTCTGGCCGGTCTTCAGGCGCTGGCTGGTCTCGAAGCGCACCCCGGGATGGTACGGGAACCACCCTGCTTCACTGCAGTCGGCGACGCCCGGCGATGGCGTCCGCCAGCGCTCCACGATGGGCGAACTCGATCTGGCTGCCCGCCGGCAGGCCTCGGGCCAGACGCGACACGCTCACGCCCAGCTTGGCCAGCCGGTCGGCCAGGTACAGGCCCGTGCTGTCGCCCTCCAGATCCGGATTCGTCGCCAGGATGACCTCGTGCACGCGCTCGCCCCTGGCGTTGCGCGACGGATCCTCCACGCGCGACAGCAGTTCGCCCACGGTCAGCGTCTCGGGGCCGACGCCGTCCAGCGGTTCCAGCCGTCCCATGAGGCAGTGGTAGACGCCGCGGTGCACGCCGGTCCGCTCCAGGATCCACAGGTCCTTGGGCTGCTCGACCACCATCACCGTCCCGGCATCGCGGCGGACATCGGCGCAGATGCCGCAGGGGCTGGCGTCCGTCAGGTTGAAGCACACCGCACAGTGACGGACCTGGCTCTTGACCTGCTCGATCGCCTGCGCCAGCGCGGTCGCCTCGTCCACGGAGCCCTTGAGCACGTGAAACGCCAGCCGCTCCGCCGTCCTTCGGCCGATCCCGGGCAGCCTGGCGAAGGCGTCCACGAGCCGCTGCACGGGTTCGGGATGGCCACCGCTGGTCCGCGAATCCTGAGGCTGTCGGCGTGACGAGGCCATGCGCGGATGCTACGCCTGCCCCTCGTCCGCCGGGCCCTGCGCCGGCGAGGCGGCTCGACGCTCCACCTTCATGAGGACGGCATCGAAGGCGTCGATCGCCTCGCGCACCAGCGGATGCTGCGCGATGGAGGCATCCAGCCCATGGGTCGGCGCCGCCGTGGCCTCCGTCGGGATCGCGGGGGCCTCGATGGCCACCTTCCAGCCCGGTCCGAGCACGCGACGCACGAGCTCCTGAACGGGCTCGGGGCGTCGGGCCGCGAACGCGGCACCGGCACCGATCTCGCCGGAGACGCGCAGCCGCAGCAGGTTCCCCTCGAGCGCGACCGGCTCGAAGGTCTCCACGATGGCGATGTCGCGCGCCGCCGTGGCTGCCGCGCCCAGCCTTGACCAGGCCTCGGATGCATCCACCGGGTCGCCGGGCGAGGGCCGGCCTGCCGCGGGCGGCGGCGATGGCGCTCGCGAGACCGGTGGCGGGACCGACGCGGCGGGCGCGGCGGGCCTGACCGCAGGCACCGGCGCCCTCAGCGGCTCATGGACTTTTTTTTCGTCGGCCGCACCCGCCGCAGCCGCCCGCTCGATCGGCTCGAAGGCCCGGTGCAGGCACAGCCGGGCCACGGTGGCGTCGAAGACGGTCCGCGGGGCGCTCGAAGTCCTGGCGGCACGCAGCGCCGCCTCGCACACCGCGATCAGGTGCACCAATTCCTCGCTCTGGAACGTCCTGGCCTCCACGGCCGCCTCCCGGCGAGCCTCGGGCGTCAGGTCGACCAGTTCGGAATCCTCTCCGCAGGTGAGCAGCACCAGCAGGTCGCGGAAGCGGGTCGCCAGCAGTTCCAGCGACTGCTCCACGGCCGATCCGCTCTCCAGCAGCCTCGCCGCCGCCTGCAGACCCTCCTTCGCGTCGCCCCGCGCGGCCGCCGCGGTGATGGCGGCCACCAGGGCGCCATCCGGAAGGCCCAGCGTCTCCTCCGCCAGCCTGGAGGTCAGCGTGCCGCTGGCCGCGGCGATGAGCCGGTCGAGCAGGCTGAGCGCGTCGCGCATGCTGCCGTTGCCCAGCTTGGCCACCAGGTGCACGGCGGCCTCGTCGGCCTGCACGCCCTCCTGCTGCAGCACGGCCTTCAGGTGCTCCACGATGCGGCCCGTGGGAATGGGCCGGAAGTCGAAGCGCTGGCACCGGCTCTGGATGGTGGCCGGCACCTTGTGCGGCTCGGTGGTGCACAGGATGAACTTCACGTGCGAGGGCGGCTCCTCCATGGTCTTCAACAGCGCGTT
>RFOC01000410.1 GCA_009926815.1 Planctomycetota bacterium | reverse complement strand
TGCCCCACGGCTTGAACCAGTGGAAGCCCTTCGCCACCTCGCCCCAGAAGCCTTCGGGGTCGCGGATCGATCGCTCGTGCACGGCGCGGTATGCGTCCAGGTTCGCCACGTGCACCGCGCCCATGCGTGAAGGGAAATCCGCCGGCGGCGGGAAGAGACGGTTCTCATGGAGCACCGAGTCGATGGACGCGCCGGATTGCATGCGGGGAAGGTATCGCTCCCGACGCGTGCGAACGGGGACCTTGGGCTAGTCTGCGGCCGGATCGCGTTGATGCAGGGCCTTCGCGACATGTTCCGCCATCCGCGTTCCGACCTGATGGCCGGCGTGGTGGTGTTCCTGGTCGCGGTGCCCCTATGCCTTGGTATCGCGGTGGCCAGTGGCGTGCCGCCGGTGAGCGGACTCGTGGCCGGAGTGATCGGGGGACTGCTGGTGCCGCTGTTGAGCCGGTCGCCCCTCTCGGTCACCGGACCGGCTGCGGGCCTGACCGCGGTGGTGCTGCTCGAGACCAGGGTGGTCGGGGGATTCGACCGCTTCCTCGTCGCGACCATGCTGGCGGGCGGCCTGCAGGTGCTGCTGGGGCTGCTCCGTGCCGGTCGCTTCGCCGCCCTGGTTCCCGACTCGGTGATTCGCGGCATGCTCGCGGCGATCGGCCTCATCATCGTGTGGAAGCAGCTCCCGGTGCTGGTCGGAGTCGATGGCGGCGTGGCGGACATTCCCTCGCAGTTCGCGGTCGGGCCCGCGATCGTCGCGGCGGCGTCGTTCCTGGTTCTGATCGGCTGGGGTCTCACGCCGCTCGCGAGGCACGCGTTCCTTCCGCCGGCGCTGGTCGCGGTGGTGCTGGGTTCGGCGCTCGCCGCCTCCTTCACCTCGCATGTCGGACTCGCCATCGGACCCAAGCAGCTGGTCGAGGTTCCCCTCGGAGGATGGGATGCCCTGCGCCGGGCATTGCCGTCGCCTGATTTCTCCGCCGCTGCCGATCCCGGCGTGTGGCGCGTCGCGTTCACGGTGGCGCTGGTGGCGAGCATCGAGACGCTGCTGTCGTTGCAGGCCATCGACGACATCGATCC
>RFOC01000409.1 GCA_009926815.1 Planctomycetota bacterium | reverse complement strand
TCGTCGGCAGCGTCAGATGTGTATAAGAGACAGATGAGGGAAGACGCATGAAAGCTATTCTGGAGGAGCCCGCGCGGGTTTCGACAACCCCTTTGGAAAAAGGCCAAGGAATTCTCTGGATGGAGGGGCCCGGAAGGCCCCGCAGACTCGAAGTGTAACGACCGCTCCGCGCGTCCTCAGCCGACGCTCGGCATGCGCAGGCTGTGTCGATGGTTCACGAACCACTCGGCATGCTCATCCAGCGCCTCCTTGCCCACGGCCCGAAGGATCCGTCGTCGCTCCGCCGTGTCATCGGCCCGCCCAAGCAGCGCGTGCGCCCGCCTGAACACGGGCAGCATGCGCCGGTAGGACTCCTCGTCCTCCTCCGCCAGCACCACGCCATCGTGATACTCCAGGCCCACCTTCACGAAGATGAGCGTGCCGATAAGGAACGCCCCGAACGGAAGCCACGCCACCAGCGAACCCCCGTGGTCATCGTGCGACCCATGCTCGGCACCCGGCGTGGCCCCTGAAGAGACGACGGCCATGGCCAGCGATACCAGCAGGATCAGGATCCACCACGCTCGCATCGCCCCGCGAACCACCTGGATCGACCAGCGGCGCAGTCGCGCGACCCAGTGACCCAGGCGCGAAGGTGCCGCGTCGTGCTCGGTGCGCCCAGCCATGTACTCGATCTGGCCCTGCACCCACGCCAGACCCGACGCCTCTTGCGCGAGCCCGCCAGCATCACCCGGCGCATCGACGAATGCCTCGATGGACGCGGCACGGATCATCTCCCGCAGGAACCTGGTGTCGATCGAGCGTCGTGACATGTAATGGTCGGTGACCACGTCGTCCACGCCCGCGGCGGTCCACGCCAGCTGCACTCGAAGGGCCTCGGCCATCGCCCTTGCATGCACGAAGACCCACTCCAGCCGCCTGCGGCGCAGCAGAGCGTACCACGCCACCGCCAACAGCATCAGGCCCAGGTAGGTCCAGGCGGCCCAGGCCTGGCGGTCATGCGACGCGAACCACTGGAAGCAGCCGACCGCGACCACGGAGAGACCGGTCAGCCCCAGCACATGCCAGTGG
>RFOC01000408.1 GCA_009926815.1 Planctomycetota bacterium | reverse complement strand
CTGCATGGAGAAGCAGGGTGACACCGGCAAGATCTACCTGCTGCTGCGGAACGCCGGCGCCGAGCTGCGGAGTCCCGAGGCCTACGTCCGACTCGCCACCATCGCGGAGCGATCGAACGACCTCGACAGCGCCAAGCAGGCGCTCGAGAGCGCCATCGAGTTCGATCAGGGTTACGACATCGTCAAGAGCACCGAGCCCTACTACCGCATGGCCATGCTGCAGGTCCAGCTGGGCAACGAGGCCGAGGCGATGCGTCGTCTTCGCCAGGCCTACGGCATCAACCCGCAGGATCCTCGCGTGATCGCGGCGCTGCAGGAGCGGGGCGCCGTGCTGGGCCCCACGCTGGGCCTGCCGCGGGGTCAGTGAACCCGCCGTGGCCGCCGCGCGCGAATCGGCCCAGCGCTCGGGCGAACTGCTCGCCCGGCTCTCGGCCATGTGCGACCTGGTGCGGTGGCGCCTGCTGGCGCTGCTGGAACAGGAGGAGCTGGGGGTGGGTGAACTCGCCCGCACGCTGCAGGTCCCGCAGAGCACCGCAAGCCGTCACCTGAAGGCCCTGCTGGAGGGCGGCTGGATCGTCCGACGCAGCGAGGGTTCCTCCGGGCTGTACCGCCTGGCGGGTCCGGCCATGCCCGAGGAGGCTCGCACGCTGTGGGACCTGGCCCGGCCGGCCGTGACCGCGCATCCGGAGGCGGCGCAGGATCGCACGCGCCTGGCCGCGGTGCTGGCGGGTCGGCGCGTGGACAGTCGCGCCTTCTTCGGTCGTGTGGGAGGCGAGTGGAGCGAGGTGCGTCGCGACCTCTTCGGCGAGCGATTGACGCCCCTGGCCCTCCTGGACCTTCTCGATCCGGACTGGACGGTGGCGGACCTGGGCTGCGGCACGGGCGAGGCCTCGGAACTGCTGGCACCCGTGGTGCGCCGCGTGATCGCGGTCGATCGCGAGCGGGCCATGCTCGATGCGGCGCGCAAGCGGCTCAAGGGGGCAAGGCACGTCGACTTCCGGCAGGCCTCGCTCGAGGCGCTGCCCCTGAAGGATGGCGAGGCGGATGCCGCCGTCATGATGCTGGTGCTGC
>RFOC01000407.1 GCA_009926815.1 Planctomycetota bacterium | reverse complement strand
GCGTGCTCCAGGAACTGGCTGGTCTGCTTGCTCAGGTACCGCGGTGGCGGTGCGATGTGGCTGCCATTGGCCGTCTCGAAGCCGATGAAGCGAGGCTCGGGCTCGCCCGGCTTCGGGGCATCGAAGGTCATGCGATAGATGGTGCCCTTGGGAATGACGATGTAGTCGCGCTGGCGGAACTTCAGCGTGCCGAAACTGGTCTCCAGGGTGCCGGTGCCGAAGTGGATGAACAGGCACTCGTCGCCCTGGGCGTTCTTGAAGTGGTAGTTCATGGGCTCCGCGGGCACGCACGCGAACATCTCCACATCCGAATTGCCAAAGAGCACCACTCGGCCGGTCACGGGATCGCCCTTGGGCTTCATGCCCGCGGTCCTGGCATGACGCATGCGCATCACGGTCTCCTCCACGTACTCGACCTTCGTGCCGTAGAGGGTGCGCCACCCGATCACCTGGGTGGGTGGGTGCACGTGATACATGGTGCTGGTGGGGCCCACGAAGCCCTCGGTGCCGAAGACCTCCTCGGAATAGAGGGCGCCATCGGGGCGACGGAACTGGATGTGTCGCTTCGCGGGAAGGTTGCCGAGCTTCATGTAGTGGGGCATGCGTGACCTCTTGGGTCGCAAGTGTAGGGGCCTGCGAGGGGGCGTTGCACCCGCGCCCGCATTCGAGCCGATATCGATGCCATGCCCGACGATGCCGCCAGCCCCGATCCCGTCGTGCTGGCCGACCTTGGCGACTGGTTCGTGGTCGACAAGCCCGCGGGCTGGCACACGGTCGCGCAGGAAGGTTCCGAGGGCCGCAGCGTGGAAGGCTGGCTGCGTGACCGCGAACCCGCGTGCGCCGCGCTGGACGAGGCGGGGCTCTGCCATCGGCTCGATCGCTGGACCAGCGGCTGCCTGGCGGTGGCACGTTCACCTGAGGCACACGAGCGGTTGCGCGAGGCCTTCTCGCAGTCGGGTGCTGGCGCGCGAAAGTCCTACCTGGCGCTGGCCTCGAAAGGGTTGCAGGCCGAGGGTCGCTTTCGCCTGCACTTCGAGAGTCGATACAAGCGGTCGGCGAAGGTGACCGTGTCCGAGGCG
>RFOC01000406.1 GCA_009926815.1 Planctomycetota bacterium | reverse complement strand
CTTGATGGCGTTGCCTTCCACCAGCACCGGCTCGAAGGCCTGGATGCCCATGCGGTGCAGCGTGGGGGCTCGGTTGAGCAGCACGGGGTGGTTCTTGATGACCTCCTCGAGCACGTCCCACACCTCGATCTCGCGACGCTCCAGCATGCGCTTGGCGCTCTTGATGGTGTCGGCCAGCCCGCGCTCCTTGAGCTTGCGGATGATGAAGGGCTGGAAGAGCTCCAGCGCGATCTTCTTGGGAAGGCCGCACTGGTGCAGCTTGAGTTCCGGTCCCACCACGATCACGGAGCGGGCGGAGTAGTCCACGCGCTTGCCGAGCAGGTTCTCGCGGAAGCGACCCTGCTTGCCCTTGATCATGTCGGTGATGGACTTGAGCGGCCGGTTGCTGCTGCCCAGCACGGGACGGCGGCAGCGGCCGTTGTCGAACAGCGCGTCGACCGCCTGCTGCAGCATGCGCTTCTCGTTGCGCACGATGACCTCGGGCGCGTTGAGATCCATGAGCTTCTTCAGGCGGTTGTTGCGGTTGATGATGCGCCGGTAGAGGTCGTTCAGGTCGCTGGTGGCGAAGTTGCCGCTCTCCAGCATGACCAGCGGCCGCAGGTCGGGCGGGATCACGGGCACCACGTCCAGCACCATCCACTGCGGATCGTTGCTGCTGCCCTTGATCTGCTCCACCAGCTTCAGCCGCTTGGAGTAGTCCTTCTGCTTCTGCTTGCTCTTGGTCTCGCCCAGCTTCTGGCGGAGCTCGTCACCGAGTTCGTGCAGGTCCAGCTTGAGGGGCGAGAGCAGCTCGCGGATGGCCTCGGCGCCCATCATGGCGGTGAAGGCCGCGGGGCCGTGCTTGTCCACGGCGGCGTTCTTCTCCTCCTCGGTCAGCACCTGCTTGAACTCCAGGTCGGTGGAGCCCGGATCGATCACCACGTAGTCCTGGAAGTAGACCACCTTCTCCAGGTCGCTGGTCTTCATGTCCAGCAGGGTGCCCAGGCGGCTGGGCATGGCCTTGAAGAACCAGATGTGCACCACGGGCGCGGCCAGGTTGATGTGGCCCATGCGCTTGCGGCGCACGCGGCTGTGCGTGA
>RFOC01000405.1 GCA_009926815.1 Planctomycetota bacterium | reverse complement strand
GCCCGTGCTGGTCGCCGGCTGGAGCGACCCCGCCGCGCTGGCGCAACTGGCCAGCCCCGACGCTCCGGGAACCCGCTTCGAACCCGAACCAACCCAGGAGTTGCTCCGTGCCTGATCCCGCCCGCCGTCTGGCCTCCAAGGACCTCACCCGCGTGCTGGACCTGGCCCCCCACGAGATCATGCCGCTGCTGGATCTGGGCCGCACGCTCAAGTCCGACTATCGGCCATGGAAGGACACCTTCCGCCAGCGCTCCATCGTGCTGCTGTTCGAGAAGCCATCGCTCCGGACGCGCGTGAGTTTCGAGATCGGATTCGCCCGCTTCGGCGGCACCGCCGTCTACCTGGACCATGAGCAGCGGCCCGTGGGCGTGCGGGAGACCATCGCCGACTATGGCCGGAACCTGGAGCGCTGGTGCGACTGCATCGTGGCCCGCACCATGAAGCATGCCACCGTCATGGGCCTGGCCGAGGCCGCGGACATTCCCGTGATCAACGCCCTCAGCGACCTGCACCACCCCTGCCAGGCTCTGGCGGACTTCATGACGCTGCTCGAGCAGGGCTTCCAGTTCGGCCAGCACCGCCTCGCGTGGGTCGGCGACGGCAACAACGTGTGCCACTCGCTCATCGAGATGGCCTCGACCGTGGGCTGCGGCATCACGGTGGTCACGCCGCCGGGCGCCGAACCCGACGCCCGCGTGGTGCGCGATGCGCAGGCCCGGGCCTGCCGCAGCGGCGCCAGCATCGAGCTCACCAACGATCCGGCCCGTGTGAGCGGCGCCTTCGCCGTGTACACCGACACCTGGACCAGCATGGGACAGTCCGAGGACCCCGCCCGACTGAAGGGTTTCGCGCCCTACCGCGTCGATGCCGCCCTGATGGCCAAGGCCGGTCCCAAGGCCCTGTTCATGCACTGCCTGCCCGCGCACCGCGGCCAGGAGGTGACCGACGAGGTCATCGACAGCCCGCGCAGCGTGGTGTTCGACCAGGCGGAGAACCGCATGCACATCCAGAATGCGCTGCTCCTGAACCTGATCGCCACGCCCACCAACGATCCTCTCGCACGCAACGCCCGGGCCCACG
>RFOC01000404.1 GCA_009926815.1 Planctomycetota bacterium | reverse complement strand
TTCGTCGACAAGGGCACGATCGAACTGCAGGACGAGGCGATCGTGCTGCCGAAGCGCGCCTGGGAGTTCACCACGGCGGGCGGCGGCTCCGGATCGATCCATGGTCGCATCCGCATTCCACGCGTGGGCAAGGGCCGCGATGCGCTGCCCGAACTGAATCTGTGGGTGTCGAATGACCGCATCAACCCCCTGCTGCTCGCGGCGATCCCCGTCGAGTCATGGGAACGTGACGGGCCGGCCCCGGATGGCTGGCCCGGCACGCGCATGAGCACCGCCAGCACGTGCATGGCCGCGCTGCAGATGACCGGCACGGTGGGCATCATGGGCACCATCGGTTCCGCCCAGGATGGCTCCACCACGCTCAACCTGGAGTTGGGCCTGGCCAATGGTGCCTTCCGCCCACGCAACGGGCCCGATCGCCTGCTCGAGCGCAGCGGACTGCCGTGGCCCGCCGGGTTCGATGTGACCGATGTCGAAGCCACGGCACTGCTCACCGACAAGCTGGCCACGCTGGTGAAGCTCACTGGCAAGGCGGGCGACGGGTCCGTGACGGCCACCGGCACCGCCAGCCTGCAGACCCGGGACCGCGAGCTGGTCGCCAAGCTGCGGAATGCGCCGCTGGGCCTCTGGCTCACGCCCATGCTGCCCGCGGGCGTGCGCGACGCGGCCACCGCCACCTGGCAGCGATGCCAGGCCGCGGGCACGTTCGACGGCGACCTGACCGTGCACCAGGACGCGACCGGCGCCGACCGACGCCACGCGTCGTTCCAGTGCCGGGGCATCCGCTTCGTGGCCGATGGCCAGCCCTGCGAACTGCGGGCGCCGCTCGGCCACATCGTGATCGACGGTCCCACGCTGCGACTCGACGGCCTCGAGCTGGAGGCGATCGGCGACGGTCGCCTGCTCGGCTCGATGCAGGTCGACGGCGACATCGCACTTGAGCACGGGGCGTCGCAGGCGCTGGCCGGCTGCTGGAACATCGCCGAGATCGCGGGGCCGTTCTGGCCCACCGTGCTGCAGGCGGCGAACCTGGACGACATCGCGCGCCTGCACCGACGGTGGAACGCCGGCGGTTCCGCA
>RFOC01000403.1 GCA_009926815.1 Planctomycetota bacterium | reverse complement strand
AACGCCAAGGGCATCGCTGGAGCCGCCAACGGCGGACAGACCGGCGCCCTGGATCCGCGCGAGGCCTTTGAGCAGGCCTTCCCCGGAGGACAGTTGCTGAGCAACGGCGACCATCTGCGTCGAGTGTGGGGACGCCAGTTCTCATGGGGCACCAGCCCAGTCGACAGCGCCGAGAAGTTCATGCGCAAGTGGAGCACGCTGTGGGGCGTGCCCTTCTCGCAGCTGATGCCCGTCGGTCCGTTCCAGGATGGCGCGCACACGGTGGGACTGTCAGGTGACGGAGCTGGCGGAAACGACTTCACCGCGGTGTACTGGTCGCAGCAGGTCCGCGGCGTGCCGGTCTTCCGCAGCCACGTGTGGGGTCTGGTGGGCAACGACACCAATTTCCCGCTGGTGCTTGCGGGCGGCACGCTGAAGAAGCTGGGCAACTTCCCGGAGACCATCGCGGACCGCGACCTCAACCCGTCTTCGCTGGATCCCGGCACCTATGCGGGCGAGGCGCTGGAGCAGTTCCACCAGCCGCCAGTCATCACCTCGCCGCGCTACGTCATCTGGGCCGGCGTGGACACCCAGACCGTGCAGCCCAAGCTCGCGGTGGAGTTCATCGCCACGGCCGGTGAAGGCCAGGGCAACCCGGACCAGTACCAGAAGGTGCAGTTCGTGGCGGACGCCGACACGGGCGCCGTCCTCTATCAGGAGAGCATGATCTATGGTGGCACCGCCACGGCGCAGATCAACGCCGTCGCCACCCCCGGCACGAAGGCCGCGGCCTGCACCGCCGCCTCCACGCGCGCGATGCCCTACGCCAAGGCCACCATCGGCGGCACCACCTACTACGCCGACGCGACCGGCAAGCTGGTGTACACCTACTCGGGCACCGCGGCGCAGACCATCGCGCCGGCCATGGGCGGCAAGTTCTTCACGGTGGTCGACAACAAGACCTCCCTGCTGACCGTGCCCTCCCAGAGCGTGGCGGACGGCGCCACAGGCACCTTCTCCTACGCCACGGCCAGCAACCAGTACTACCTCTCCGAGGTCGACAGCTACATCGCCGCCAACGGCGCTCGCGACCTGGTGCTGGCGGCGGCCC
>RFOC01000402.1 GCA_009926815.1 Planctomycetota bacterium | reverse complement strand
TGCGTGGGCGTGGGGCAGGGGCTTGCGGTGATGTTCGAGCGCGAGTGAGCGCCCCGTCAGGTCTTCGCCAGCCGCCGGAATCCGCTTTCCATCGCCGCCACCAGCGCGTCGATCTCGGCCTCGGTCATGGGCGTGGACAGCATGCCCGTGCAGGTGCCCACCATCAGGAACCCCTCGGCGAACAGGTGCTCCAGCATGAGCTTGAGCCGCTTGTTCTCCTCGGGCGTGGTGTACGCCTCGCGATAGTTCGAGGGCACCTGCGACTTCATGTGCACGCGGAACATGGAACCGCCGCCGGTCACGCTGGCGCAGGCCCCGGTGCGGGCGATCGCCTGGTCGATGCCGTGTCGCACCCGGTCGCCCAGCGCGTTCAGGCGGGCCACCGCCGCGCGGTCGAAGTGCTCCATGGCCACGCGGCCCGCGGTCATGGTGACCGGGTTGGCGGAGAAGGTGCCCGAGAGCGGGAAGAGCAGCTTGGGGGCGGCGGGATTCAGCACCTCCATGAACTTCGCGTTGCCGGCCAGCGCCCCCACGGGGAAACCTCCGCCGATCATCTTGCCCAGCGCCGTAGCCCTGCTGGGCGCCTCCGTACTGGGTGCGGAAGGTGATCACCTCGTCCAGCACCAGCAGGGCACCATTCTTGGCGGTCCACTCGCGCATGGCGGTGACGAAGGCCTGCGAAGCGGGTTTCAGGCCCACGCGATGCGGCAGCAGGTCCAGCACCACGCACGCAAGCTGGTCGCGATGCTCGTTCAGCAGCGCGATCGAGCGGTCCACGTCGTCGAAGGGGATCACCACCACGTCGTCCATGGCGGACTGCGGAGCGCCGTGCACCAGCGGCACGCGGTTGGGGTGATCCGCGGAACCCCAGTCCTTCGGGGTGGAGCCCTGGCTGGTCTCCACGTAGTCGTAGGCGCCGTGATAGGCCCCCTCGACCTTGGCGATCATGGGCCGACCGGTGAAGGCCCGCGAGGCCTTCAGCGCCGCCATCACCGCCTCGGTGCCCGAGTTCACGAAGCGGATCTGGTCGAAGCCCTCGCTGCGCGAGCACATGTGCTCGGCGTGCAGCACCTCCTGCTCGGTGGCCATCATGAACGC
>RFOC01000401.1 GCA_009926815.1 Planctomycetota bacterium | reverse complement strand
CGCATGATGGGAATCGGATTCGAGGCTGTCTCGCAGGTGGCCGCCGGCCTGCTGCTCGGCTGGCTCTGGGACAAGTGGCAGGGCAGCGAGACGGGCGTGGTGGTCGGCGGGGCCGCTGGCGTGCTGGTGGGGGTGGTTTCCCTCGTGAAAAGCGCCTGGAAACTCAATGCCGAACTCGACCGGAGCGCCGCTCGCCGTAAGAGGGACTCTGGCTTATGAGCGCGGATTCCACCCGATCCGCGACCCCACCCCAAGCACCGCCTGAAGCGCCGGTCACACTCAGGCCCGGCTTGGCATTTGGCAGCTGGTCTCTCGCCTCGGTGACGTGCGTTGTGGCCGCCTACGCGAGCGGGCCCCTCGGCATCATGAGTTCAGAAGTATCTGTCTCTGCTGCACTTGGAGCGGCGCTCAGTTCCGCAATCATGCTTGTGGGCCTGCTTGCGATGGGTCCTTGGGCCGCGCGCACGCCCTCCGCGTGGAGCACGCGCTGGCTCGCCGCCACCGTGATTCGCTTCGTAACCACGCCATTTCTGGCCCTGTTGCTATACTCTTTGCCCCCTTCGGCGGAGGGTTTCCTTCTTGCCGTTGCCGGTACCTACCTCGTCGGTCTCGCGGTTGAAACCGCGGTGATCGCGAAGTCGGTCCTGGCCGCGGTGGTGGCCTCCGAGCGAAGGTGACGCACCCCTCGGACCACCCCAGAACCGCCTCATGAACTTCCTCCTCGCAAGCGGCACAGACCCCCTCGGCCATGTCGTCGACAAGCCGATGTACGGCGTGAATGCGCCGGAGACCTGGAGCGTCTGGCGCCTCACCAAGGAGACCGGCGTTCCGGTCAGTTGCGCCGTGATCATCTTCTCGGGGTTCCTGGTGTGCCTGCTGCTCTGGCGCGCGGCGAAGGCGATCGAGACGGGCCCCGCATCCTCCGGCATCAACCGCTACGTCACCAAGGGGCGCCTTGGCCAGTTCATCGAGTCCCTCGTGGTGGGCCTGCGCGACCAGATGCTCACCCCGGTCATGGGTGAGAAGCAGACGCGGCGCTACCTGCCGTTCCTGCTCAGCATGTTCTTCTTCCTGCTGGTCGTGAACCTCTTCGGCCTGATGCCCTTCGCG
>RFOC01000041.1 GCA_009926815.1 Planctomycetota bacterium | reverse complement strand
TCGGCCAGCACCTCCGCCTCCACGGCGAGGAAGCCGGATGATGTCGTCGAGGTCGAGATCGCAGGCGCCGCTGCCGCAGGCGTCGCGGCCGGGCTGGACGCCTCCGAGGCCTCGAACTCCCCCACGGGGGCGGACGCCTCCAGGCCCTCGGTGTCCTCCTCGTCGCGCTCCACATCGGTCTTGGTGGAGAGCGGCTGACTGAGCTTGCTGCCATCCCGGTAGAGAGCGTTGGCCTTCAGGCCCAGCTCCCAGCTCAGCCGGTAGCTGGCACCGATCTCGTCGACCGAGGCCTCCGCAGGGAGGTTGATGGTCTTGGAGATGGCGCCCGAGATGAACGGCTGGGCCGCGGCCATCATGCGGATGTGGCCCTCGGAGTGGATGTAGCGGGTGCCGGAGGGACCGCACTTGTTGGCGCAGTCGAACACGGGCAGGTGCTCGGCCTTCAGGTGCGGAGCGCCCTCGACCGTCTGCGTGCCGCAGATCCGGCGGTTGAGCGCCTCGACCTGCTTCCGCTTCAGGCCCAGGGCCTTCAGGCCATCGAACTTCATGTCCGTCCTGGCACGCGCCGGGTCGACGCCGATCTTCCGAAGCACGGACTCGGGCATGCCCCAGGCGCTGAACGCGAAGCCCAGCTCGAACACCGTGGGCAGCTGGTTCTCCACCGCCACCAGGTCGTCGCCGGTGTAGCCGCGGGACTCGAGGTGCTGTCGGAACGTGGGGCCCGTGGCCGGGATGCGGCCCTGGGTGTCGGGCATGGGCGTGTCCAGGCTGAGCGTGCCCATGACGTGGGCCAGGATCTCGTCGATCTGGTCGGCGCCGTACCCCAGCGCCTTCATCGCCGGTCGCAGGCTCTGGTTGGCGATCTTGAAGTAGCCGCCACCCGCGAGCTTCTTGAACTTGGTCAGCGCGAAGTCGGGTTCCACGCCGGTGGTGTCGCAGTCCATGAGCAGGCCGATGGTGCCCGTGGGGGCGATCACCGTGACCTGGGCGTTGCGGAAACCGAACTTGGTGCCGAAGAGCAGCGCGTCATCCCAGGCGGCCAGGGAGCGCGAGAGGATGTCGCCCGCGTTGGCCAGCGGAACCTTGCACGCCTTGAACAGGTCGTGGTCGATGGGCACCGGTCGGATGCGGAGCGATTCCCACTCCTCGGCGCCACGCGAGATGCCGTAGGCCGCGCGGCGGTGGTTGCGGACGACCCGCAGCATGTCCTCGCGGTTCTCGGCGAAGCCATCGAAGGGACCGTGCTCGGCCGCCAGCAGGGCGCTGGCCGCGTAGCTGCGTCCGGTCAGGATCGACGAGAGGGCGCCGCACAGGGCACGGGCCTGCTCGCTGTCGTAGGGGATGCCCGCCTGCATGAGCAGCGCGCCCAGATTGGCGTAGCCCAGGCCCAGCGTGCGGTACTTCCAGCTGAGCTCGGCGATCTCCCTCGAGGGGAAGGCCGCCATGAGCACGCTGATCTCCAGCACCACCGTCCACAGGCTGATGGCGTGCTCGTAGGCGTCCAGGTCGAAGGTGCGGGTCTCGGGGTCGTACAGCTTCAGCAGGTTGATGCTGGCCAGGTTGCACGCCGTGTTGTCGAGGAACATGTACTCGCTGCACGGGTTGCTGGCGTTGATGCGGCCGCCCTGCGGGCAGGTGTGCCAGGCGTTGATGGTGCTGTCGTACTGCACGCCGGGGTCGGCGCACCGCCACGCGGCGAAGTTGATCTGCTGCCACAGGTCGCGAGCCTTCAGGGTCTTCGCCACCTTGCCGTCGGTGCGGCGGATGAGCGTCCAGTCCGCATCGGCGTCGACCGCCTCCATGAACGCATCGCTCAGTCGCACCGAGTTGTTGCTGTTCTGGCCGCTGACGGTGTAGTAGCTCTCGCCGTTGAAGTCCAGGTCCAGCTTCAGGCCCAGCCGATCGGCGGTCTCCTTCTGCTCGGGCGTGAAGTGCCTGGCGCCTTCCACCAGCGCGGCCACCTTCAGTTCCTCGCGGACCTTCCAGTTCACGAAGGCCTGGATGTCCGGGTGATCCACGTCCAGGCAGACCATCTTGGCGGCCCTGCGGGTGGTGCCGCCGCTCTTGATGGCGCCCGCCGCGCGGTCGCCGATCTTCAGGAAGCTCATCAGGCCACTGGACTTGCCGCCGCCCGAGAGCGGCTCGTTCTCGCCGCGCAGGTGGCTGAAGTTGGTGCCGGTGCCCGATCCGTACTTGAAGAGGCGAGCCTCGCGCGTCCAGAGATCCATGATGCCGCCCTCGCCGACCAGGTCGTCGCGCACGGCCTGGATGAAGCAGGCGTGAGGCTGCGGGTGGCTGTAGGCATCGGCGGCCAGCGAGCAGGCGCCGGTGGCGTGGTCCGCGATCCAGTGGCCCTGGGCCGGGCCGTTGATGCCGTAGGCGAAGTTCAGGCCGGTGTTGAACCACTGCGGACTGTTGGGGGCCGCGACCTGGTTCAGCAGCATCCAGGCGATCTCGTCATAGAAGGCCTGCGCGTCCTTGCTGCTGGCGAAGTAGCCGAACTTCTCGCCCCAGTGCCGCCAGCAGCCGGCCAGGCGGTGCACCACCTGCTTGACCGACTTCTCCGGGCCCAGCACGGGCTTGCCCGCCGCGTCCACCTGCGGCGAGCCATCCTTGCCGACCTGCGGCACGCCGGCCTTGCGGAAGTACTTGCTGACCACGATGTCCGTGGCCAGCTGGCTCCAGCTGGCTGGGATCTCGGCGTCGTTCATCTCGAAGACGGTGCTCCCGTCGCTGTTGGAGATGCGGCTCGAGCGGGTGGCCCACTCGATGCTGCCGTAGACGTCCTGGTTGGCCTGGGTGAAGCGGCGGTGGATTCGCATGGTCGGTCCGTCCTGGTGCGTGAGGCGTGAGACGTGAAAACGAGTCCGCCCGATCCGTGGGCGGGGTGATTCCTTCAGCCCGCGGGCGGCGGCTTGATGCCGTCGACCATGGGCAGCGTGAGTCCGGTCTGGTCCTGGTACTTCCCGCCCTTGTCCGCGTAACTGCGGGTGCAGGTGCGGCTGGCCTTCAGGAACACCATCTGGGCGATGCCCTCGTTGGCGTAGATGCGGGCCGGCAGGGGGGTGGTGTTGCTGATCTCGATGGTGACCTTGCCGCGCCACTCGGGCTCGAGCGGGGTCACGTTGACGATGATGCCGCAGCGGGCGTAGGTGCTCTTGCCCACGCAGATGGCCAGGCAGTCGCGAGGCACCTCGATGGTCTCGACCGTCTCGGCCAGCGCGAAACTGTTGGGTGGAATGATGACGTGATCGCGACCCGTGCCGGCGACATCGACGTCGATGAAGAGATCCTTGGTGAAGTTCTTGGGATCCACGACGGCGGTGCCGCCGCTGGTGGCGTTGGTGAACACCTTGAAGCGGGTGCCCACTCGCACGTCGTAGCCGTAGCTGCTCACGCCGAAGGAGATCTTGCCTGGTCGTCGGCCCATGCCCTCGAAGGGCTCGATGCCGACGAGTTCCTGGATCTCCGTGTCACACAGCACCATCGGGACGCTTCCTTCCACGTTCAGGCGTCGGTCGAGGTGGAACGCGGGTTCCTGGGAGCGGGTCCACCTCACGACCGAACGAAAACCGAACGCCAACTGCTCTCTCGACACCTTCCGACACGCCGTTCCAGGGCTTCTGCACGCCTGCGAAGCACCGGTACGGGGCGGATAGTAACCCCACCGATTGGGTCCGCAAGACGCGTCATGCACGAAATGTTGTGATTTCATGAGCGAACTCCACAAGAGCATGAATCACCAATGGTTGCACATCGGTCAAATTCGTCCGGGCACCCAAGAATTGGTGTGCAAAGACTGTCCAAAGCGCCCTGACCCCCAAGATCTTGTGCAGCGTGCCATGGAAATTGGCCGAGAATGGGCGGTTTTGCCTCTTTCTAGACTCTTCGCGTGCACGAACCAGCCCACAACAGCCCGGCGGCTCCCCTCACCCAGGCCCAGCGAGCCGCGGTGGAGCACCAGGGTTCGCCGCTGCTGGTGCTGGCCGGCCCCGGCTCCGGCAAGACCCGGGTGATCACCCATCGCATCGCGCGTCTCGTGCGCGAGGGCGAGTTCGCCTCCAGCGTGCTGGCGCTGACCTTCACCAACAAGGCCGCGGGCGAGATGCGGCGCCGTCTGGAGTCGCTGCTCGTCGACCAGGGTGACGCGGCGAAGCGCATCGTGGCGGGCACCTTCCACAGCTTCGGGGCGCGCGTGCTTCGACGCTTCGCCGACGAGGCCGGCGTTCCCGCGGACTTCACCGTGCTCGATGCGGACGACCAGGAGCGCGCCTGCAAGCAGGCGATCGAGGAGGCAGGCGAGGGTGGTGGACGCTTCACGCCTCGCGCGGTGCTGACGGAGATCGGCGGCTTCAAGGACCAGCTGCTCATGCCGGAGGTGGTGGCCGCGCAGGCGATCGACTGGCGGGCCCGCACCATGGCCAGGCTCTATGCGGCGTACGAGAAGGTGCTGCGAAGGAACTCGTCGCTGGATTTCGACGACCTGCTGGTGCGCACGGCCATGCTGCTGCGCGACCACGCGGAGGCGCGCGAGCGGTTGCAGCGGCGGTTCCGCAACATCCTGGTCGACGAGTACCAGGACACGAATCACACGCAGTTCTGCATGGTGCTCGAGCTGGCGAAGGAGCACCGCCGACTGTGCGTGGTCGGGGACCCGGACCAGAGCATCTATGGCTGGCGCGGGGCCGACATCCGCAACATCCTGCAGTTCGAGACGCACTTCCCCGACGCCGTCGTGGTGCCGCTGGGCGAGAACTTCCGCTCCACGCGGCCCATCGTGGAGGCCGCCGCGGCCGTGATCCAGCACAACCGCCAGCGCCGCGTGAAGCCGCTCACCAGCATGCGCGGCGACGGTCAGCCGCCGACGTACGAGCGATGCCCCGACGAGCACTCGGAGGCGCAGCGGGTGGTGCAGCAGGCGCAGGCGGCGGCAGACCGCGGCGTGCCGTGGCGCGGCATGGCGGTGCTCTACCGCATGAACAGCATGAGCCGCGTGCTCGAGGAGGCCTTCCGGCGGGCGCAGATTCCGCACCAGGTGGTGCGAGGCACCGCCTTCTACGACCGACGCGAGGTGCGCGACGCGGTCGCGTACCTGCGCCTGGCGGCGAACCCCCAGGACGAGCTGGCCCTGGGTCGCGTGGCGAACGTGCCGGCGCGAGGGCTGGGCGGCACGAGCCTGGATCGGCTCGAGCTGCACGCCGCGAAGCAGGGCCAGCCGCTGCTCGAGGTGCTGCGCACGCCGGACGTGGCTGGCGTGAGCGGACGCGCCGCGACCGGTGCCCGCAAGCTGGCGGAGCTGGTGCTGGCCTGGCGACGCGAGGCGGAAGCCGCCGCGGCCGAGACGCTGCCCGACCTGGTCTCCCGCATCCTGCGCGAGAGCGGCCTGGAAGGGCACTATCTGGAGGAGGACCGCACCGCGGCCGACGAGGGCGAGAGCCGCACGGAGAACCTGGCGCAGGTGGTCACGGCGGCGGGCGATTTCGTGGCGGAGCGACTGGCCGGCGAGTCGACCGACGAGGACGGCACGCCACCGCTTCGCACGGCGCTCGACGCCCCGCGGCTACCTCGAGCGCATCGCGCTGGTGAGCGACAGCGACGCATTCGACCCGGAATCAGGCGCCGTCACGCTGATGACGCTGCACGCGGCCAAGGGCCTGGAGTTCCCCCTGGTGTGCATGGTGGGTCTGGAGCAGGGCAGTCTGCCGCACGCGCGGGCCATGGACACGCCGGGTGACCTGGAGGAGGAGCGTCGCCTGTGCTTCGTGGGCATGACCCGGGCGGAGGACACGCTGCTGATGACGAGCGCCGCGTCACGCACCATCCGCGGCCAGCCCATGGCCACGGTGGAGAGCATGTTCGTGCGCGAGCTGCCGCCGGGCGTGGAGCGAAGCGACCGATCCGGGTTCGACTGGGACATCGGCCAGAGTGATGGCGTGGACGAGGCGCCGCGGGCCCGCACCGGCCTTCGAGCCGGCATGCGCGTGCGTCATCCGCTGTTCGGACTGGGCACCGTGGAGGGCGTGGCACCTCGCGGCGGCAGCACGGCGGTCCGCGTGAACTTCGCCTCCGCGGGGCGGAAGACGCTCATCCTGGAGTTTGCGCGGCTGCAGGTGCTCGGCTGATCACTTCGCGGGGCCGCACAGGCCGGTCTGCCACATGAGGAAGGACCACTGATCCACCTGATCGCGGATGCGGGCGGCCAGGGGCTTGCCCTGCCCGTGACCCGCGTCGCGGTCGACCCAGAGCAGGATCGGCTTCGCACCCGCCTGATCGGCGTTCAGGGCCTGCATGCGGGCGGCCATCTTGCGGGCGTGCAGCGGGTGCACGCGGCTGTCGTTCTCGCCGGCGGTGAAGAGCACCGCCGGGTACTTCGTGCCGGGCTTCAGGTTGTGGTAGGGGCTGTAGGCGAGCAGCCACTCGAACTGCTTCGCGTCGTCGGCGCTGCCGTACTCGGGCACCCAGTACTTCGCCAGCAGGAACTGGTGGTAGCGCAGCATGTCGAGCAGCGGCACGGCGCTGATGGCCGCCGCGAAGAGATCGGGCCGCTGCGTGACGGCCACGCCCGTGAGCAGGCCGCCGTTGCTGCCACCCTGGATGGCCAGGCGAGACGGGCTGGTCCAGCGGTTGCCGATGAGCCACTCGGCGCAGGCGTAGAAGTCGTCGAAGACGTTCTGCTTGCGATCGAGCATGCCGGCCTCGTGCCAGGCCTCGCCGTACTCGCCGCCGCCGCGCAGGTTGGCCACGGCATAGACGCCGCCCGCCTCCACCCAGGCCGCGATGGAGGGATTGAAGCCCGGTTCCAGGCTCACGTTGAAGCCGCCGTAGCCGTAGAGCAGGCAGGGGCGGTCGCCGTTGGGCGTGAGATCGGAGCGCCGCACCATGAACAGCGGCACCAGCGTGCCGTCCTTGCTGGCCACGCGCACGCGCTCCACCATCCACTTCGAGAGGTCGATGGGCACGGTGGGCTTCCACCAGGAGGCGGGCTTCGGGTCCGCCAGCGAGGGCACGAAGTAGACGCTTCGCGGCTCGTTGTAGCTGGTGTAGCTCACGAAGGCGTCGGTGCGGTCCTCGTCGACGCTGTAGGTGGCGGCGCCCAGTCCCGGCAGTGGAATCTCGCCCAGGCTGCGGCCGGAGCGGTCGAAGCGCTCCAGGCGCGTGCACACGTGCTTCGTGAAGGCCGCCACCATGCCGCCCTTCGTCAGGCCCACGCTCTCGAGCACCTCGTCCCTGGGCTCGGGAATGACGTCCTTCCAGTCGGTGCGCGCCGGTCGCTTCAGGTCGACCGCCACCAGCCGCGACCGCGGCGCGTCGAGCGTGGTCATCATGAGCATGCGGTCGCCCTCGAAGCCGATCGGCGTGAAGCGCGCGGGCAGGCCCCTGGCGATCTCGATGGCCTGCGGATCGCCCGAACCCTTGCGCCACGCCGGGAAATCCGCCACCGAGAGGTCGTTCGCCTGCCAGCCGCGGCTGAAGCCGAGCATCATCCAGCGGCCATCGCGGCTCAGGCCCGCGAAGGGGATCTCGCTGGGGTTGGTCTGCTTCAGGATCAGGCGATCCGTGGCCGGATCGGAGCCCATCACGTGGAAGCGCACCTCGCGGCTGTAGGGATCCTTCGGGTCGCGCAGCGCGCTGTAGAGGAAGCCGTCGTTGGTCGGGGTCCAGCCCTGAAAGGAGACCTTGCCGGTGATGGTGTCGGTCAATGGGGCTCCGCCCACCTCCATCACGTGCAGTTCGCTCATCTCGCTGCCGGCGCGGCTGGTGCCGTAGGCGATCAGCGTGCCGTCGTCACTGGGCGCGTTCCAGTCGAGCGAGATCAGGCCGTTGGCGTCCATGGCGTTGGGATCGATGAGCGTGATCGCGCGCGCCCGCAGGGCCGGATCCGTGCCCTTCTGCACCTTGAGCACCGCCTGGTTCTGGTCGCCCGTGCGCTCGCCGAAGAAGCACCAGTCGCCGTGCATGCTGGGCATGCCCACGCTCGGGAGCTTCAGCAGCGGCTCCAGCGTGGCGGCGATCTTCGCGCGGCAGGGCAGGGACTCCAGCGTGGATCGCGTCCGATCGATCTGGGAGGTGGTCCACTGGGCGACGGCGGGGGAATCCTTCTCCAGGCCCTCGAGCCAGCGCCACTCGTCGGTGATGGTGCGGCCGTGGAGCGTGTCGGTGACGGGGGCCGGCGCGGTGTCGGCGGCCAGGGCCAGGGCGGCCACGAGAAGGGTGTGAAGCATCCCGGCAGACTAGCCGGAGCCCGCCGAGCCTCAGCCCGCGACGCGCATGCGGATCGTCTCGGGCATCGCCCGCAGCCCGTCGAGCAGACGGGCGTCGCCGAAGCGGTCGACATCCAGGATGACGAAGCTGGTCTCCTGGTCGCTCTGCAGGAACTCGGCATGGATGTTGATGCCGGACTTCGCCAGCAGCGTGTGCATGGTGCCCAGCACGCCCGGCACGTTGCGGTGCACGTGCAGGATGCGGAGCAGTCCCTCCCTGACCTGCGGCAGGTCCACCTGCGGGAAGTTGACCGCCGTGGCCGTGGTGCCGTGGCGCCAGTATCGGGCGAGCTTCTCCGCCACGTCCACCGCGATGGCCCCCTGCGCCTCCTCGGTGCTGCCGCCGATGTGCGGGGTCAGGATCACGTTGGACAGCCCCGCCAGCGGCGTTCGGAAGCCGTCGCCATTCTCGGCGGGCTCCTCGGGGAAGACGTCGGCCGCCGCCCCGGACAGGTGCCCGCTGCGCAGCGAGGCGGCCAGCGCCTCGAGATCCACCACGCGGCCTCGGCTGTTGTTGATGAGCATGGCCCCTGGCCGCATCTGCGCCAGCTCCCGCGCGCCGATCAGGCCGCGCGTGCGGTCGGTGTCGGGCACGTGCAGGCTCACCACGTCGGAGGCCTTCAGGAGCGCCTCCAGGGTGGGCAGCGGCTGCGCGTTCCCCATCGCCAGCTTGCGGGCGATGTCGAAGAACACCACCCGCATGCCCAGATCCTCGGCGAGCACGCTGAGCTGGCTGCCGATGTGACCATAGCCCACGATGCCCAGCGTCCGGCCGCGCACCTCGCGGGACTGCCTGGCGCTCTTGTCCCAGCGGCCCGCGTGCAGCTGCATGCTCTTCTCGAGCATGCGCCGCGAGAGGGCGATGATCTCGGCCAGGGTGAGTTCCGCCACGCTTCGCGTGTTGGAGAAGGGACTGTTGAACACCGGAACGCCGCAGCGGGCCGCGCTGACCAGGTCGACCTGATCGGTGCCGATGCAGAAGCAGCCCACCGCGGCGAGCGGACCGCCCGACTGGAGCCGCGCCTTGCCGAGCTGCGTCTTGGAGCGGAGACCCACCACGGTGGCGCGTCCGAGCAGTTCCCCGAGTTCCTCGGGCCCGGGGCTTCCCGGCAGCCGCTCGATGTCGAAGCCTGCCTCGAGCAGCGGCGCATCGGCCCCCGCGTGGATCGATTCAACGAGGACCGCCAGGGGTCGTTCACGCATCACTTGCCTCCCACCACATCGGGCAGCTCGTCCAGGGCCGCCGTGAAGTTCTCGCAACCATGCTCGGTCACCATGATGTCCGCCTCGTAGTGCACGCTCAGGCTTCCGTCCGCGGTCCAGATGGGCCACGCGTTGCCCCTGGAGCGGATCTCGGTGGTGCCCGCGCTGATCATGGGCTCGACCGCGATCAGCATGCCGGGCTCGAAGGCCTTCCATGCCTCGGTCCACTCGCCGGGATAGGTGGGTGCGGTGTTGGCGATGTAGGGGCTCTCGTGCAGCGTGCGTCCGATCCCGTGTCCGCCGAGTCCGCGCACCAGGTGGAAGCGGCACTCCCGCTCCACGTAGCCCTGCACCGCCTTGGCCCAGTCGATCATGGGGCGGCCCGCGCGGATGGCCGCGATCCCCCGGCGCAGGCTCTCGCGTCCGCAGGCCTGCAGGCGCCGGCCAATCTCGGTGGCCGAGCCGATGGAATAGGTCCACGCGGCGTCGCCGATCATGCCGCGGTGCTTCACGCCGATGTCCACGGCCAGCAGGTCGCCCTCGGTCAGGCGCGTCTCGTCATGCTCGCCATGGACCACCATGTCGTTCAGGCTGAGGCAGGTGTGGCTGCGGAAGGGCGGGTGTCCACGCACCTTGTAGCCGATGAAGGCGCTGCGGCACTGCAGCGTCTCGAACAGGCTGCCGCAGAACGCGTCGATCTCCGCCAGCGTCAGCCCGGGACGCAGCCACTCGGCGAGGCGGCGATGCGTCTGGACCACGCAGCCCGCGGCGGCGCGAGCCTCCTCGATCTCCTTGGATGAGCGAAGGATCACGGGGCGCGATGGTAGCGGCGCCGGCCGGGCCTCAGCCCTGCAGCACGCGGCCGCCCAGCACCACGTGCCGGGGCGGCTCGGCCGCGAACGCGTGCACCAGGCTTCGCTCGTCGCGATCCTCGAGCACGATCAGGTTCGCGTGCATGCCCGGGGTCAGCGAGCCCACCTGCCCACCCAGCCCCAGCGCGAAGGCCGCGTTCCGCGTGGCGGCCACGATGGCCTCGGCCGCGGTCAGCCCCGCATGCCGAACCGCCAGGTGCATGGCGAACCGAAGATCCACGGTCGGTGCGCTGCCGGGGTTGGCGTTGCTGCCCAGGGCGATGGCCGCGCCCGCATCGGCCAGCGCACGACCCGGCGCCTGGCGGCCGTCGAGGGCGTAGCCGGAGCAGGGGAGCATCACGGCGATGGCGTTCGAGGCCGCCACCACCCGGACGGTCTCCGCCGTGGCCGCCTCCAGGTGATCCACCGAGCGGGCGCCGGCCCGCACCGCCATCTCCGCGCCGCCCATGCTGGTGAACTGGTCGGTGTGCAGGCGCGAGGGCAGTCCGGCGAGCCTGGCCGCCTCCAGCACCGCGCGGCACTGCTCCACGGAGAGCGCGTTGCGTTCGCAGAAGGCGTCGATGGCGATGCCGGGGAAGCGGCGGGCGAAATCGGGAATGACCTCGCGCGCCAGCCGTTCGGGCCACGCGGGATCCTCGGGCGGAATGGCGTGTCCTCCCAGGAAGGTCCGCTGCACGAGCACGGGCGAACGCTCGGCGGCGGTGGCGATGGCGCGGAGCATCCGCGCCTCCGTCTCGGGTTCGAGGCCGTAGCCCGACTTGGCCTCGGTGGCGCCCACACCCAGTCGGGCCATGGCCTGCAGCCGCACCCGGACGCCCTCGGCGAGCGCGTCCTCGCCGGCGGCCCGCGTGGCCCGCACGGTGCTCAGGATGCCGCCGCCCGCGGCCAGGATCTCGGGCCACGGGGTGCCCGCGCGAAGCCGATCCCATTCGTCCCAACGGTCGCCGCCCCAGCAGAGATGCGCATGGGCGTCCACCAGTGCCGGCATGCACACGCGTCCACCAGCGTCCAGTTCCAGCCCGCCATCCGGTTCCGGGTCGCCCGCGGCCACCCGCTCGATCCGGCCGGCGGCGCACCGAACGAAGCCTCGATCGATCACGCCGAGATCGCGCAGATCCCCGCCACGGGCCGGCCCGGAGCCGCCCAGCGTGAGCAACCGGGCGTTGCGGATCGTGAGACGGTCCATGCCGCCAAGGTACCCGCCGAGTCGTGGTATAACGACGCGGTCCGCAGGAGCCCACGATGACCAACGCGCCGGCCGAGTTGCCCGACAGGAAGAAGACCCCCCACATCGAGATCGAGTGGACCAGTGGCGTGCTCCTGCTCCGGCTGGCCGGACCCAACATCGGGCAGCACGAGAGTCCGATCATCACCAACGAGGTCACGCCGTACTTCAAGAAGCACGGGAAGGCCATCCGTCACATGGTCATGGACATGACCACCGTGAACTTCATGAGCAGCATGGGGCTGGGCATGTGCATCGCGTGCCGGAATCTGGCCGCGGCCCAGGGCGCCTCCAGCATCCTCTTCGGGCTCAACAAGGACCTCCTGGCCCTGATGAGCATGATGAAGATCGAGAAGATGTACAAGATCGCCAAGGACAACGCCGAGCTGCAGAAGCTGGTGAAGTGACGTCCTGAATCAGCCCGGGGGCGAGGTGCCCAGATGCACCACCACATCGGCGCGATCCTTCTCCTGGGGCTGCAGCG
>RFOC01000005.1 GCA_009926815.1 Planctomycetota bacterium | reverse complement strand
CCACCACCGCGGTGGTGGCCGTGGGGCACGAGGCGCCTGGATACACCACCAGGCTCGTGTCGAAGCCGGCCGCACCACAGGTGCTCACCGAGGCCTCGCCCGTGCACTCGACCACGTACTGGTACCAGAGGTCGCGGTTGATCGTGGTGGAGCCGCCCACCTGGCAGCTGGACGGGATGGCCACGGCGGAGTTGGTCGCGTAGGTCGTGTTGAACGCCAGGGCCGCAGCGCCGGTCGAGATGGCCGCGTTGCACTCGTTGTTCACGGGCGGCGGGACCGTCAGCCCGATGGTCAGGCTGTAGTCGCTCCGGGTGTCCGTGGACAGGTAGACCCGCAGGTAGTACCGACGCGCGGCTCCCGTGCTGTTGGTGAAGTTGAGGGTCGCGTTGTTCACGTTCGCGGTGTTGCTGGCCACGGCCGTGGCATCACCGCAGTTGGCGAAGAGCTGGAAGTCGATGTCGCCGTAGCTGTGGGTGTAGGTGCTGGACATGCTCAGCTGGGCGCCGGCTTCCATGTCGATGGCGTACCAGTCCTCGTCCAGCCGCTTCACGATGAGGCCGGTGTAGGTGCCGGCCGTGAGCACCCGGGCCGTGGCACAGGTGTCGTTCTGCTCCAGCGTGTCGTCGGAGCCCGCCGCCAGGAACCCGGCGAAGGCCGCGCTGTTGGTGATGGCCATGTCCAGTCGGCCATACTGGCCGTACAGGATGTTGGTGCACGAGCTGTTGGTCGGGCCGCAGGAGAGAACGCCGTAGAGCTTCTGGGTGCTCTCCACGTAGATGCCCGACCCGCTGCTGCCGCCCTCGGTCACGCCGGTGGTGTAGTTGATCCGGCTGCCGCTGTTGGTCAGCGAGCCGGTGGTGCAGACCTTCTCCACGAGCGCCTTGCTTCCGAAGCTGATGTCCTGCTCCACGCCCGCGGGGTGGTGAATGCCCACGCTGGCGGTGCCGTTGGCCGGGTTGGTGTTCTGCCAACCGACCCAGAACACGGCGGTGGGCAGCGTGGCACGCAGCATGACGAGCGTGCAGTCGCTGCCAGCGTAGTTGGAGAGCAGATCGGCACCGACCACGTTCGTTCCGCTGCTCACCGTGCCGTTGCAGGTGGTCGCCCGGTAGAAGAACCGGACCTGCAGGCTGTTGGCTTCGGCCGCGGTGCTGATGCAGTGGTTGGCGGTCAGGAACAGCGGGGTCTCGTCCGCAGCCGTGGTGGCGATGAGCTGGCCCGAGCAGACGTAGCTGCCGCCGCCGCTGGTGAACGTCATCTGGCCCGCGGCGTTGGACACGTTGGACCAGGCGGAGTAGCAGGCCGGATCAATGACGCAGCCCGAGGCCTTGTCGGTACCGGCACGCGGCTGCAGGTGCGGGGGGGTGAATGGATCCCGGTATCCGTGGGCGTACTCGGCGCTGCCGAAGGGCAGGCCCTTCACCTGATGTCCCTCGGGCACGAACCACTCGATGCGGGCGATCGAGCCCGCGGAGAACATGCCCCACGCTTCGCCGTTGTCGAAGAGGCCGACCCCGGTCATGGGGCCGATCACGCTCTCCGCATCGCCGGGGCTGCTGAGGAAGAGTTCCTCGCCCTCGCCCAGGTCAAGTCCACTCAGGTGGAGCCGCGTGTTCAGGCTGCCGAGGCCTTCCACATCCAGACGCCACACCTGTCCACCCTCGACCTGAAGCCACTGACCATCCTCCATGCTCAGTTCCAGCTTGCGCTGGATCGAGAAGCGCATCGGGCCGATGGTCTCGACCGCGTCATCCTCGAGCATGAGGCCCGCGTCGTCGATCGGACCGAGGACCACGGCAGGTGGCGTCACCATGTCCACGCCCGCGGACATGGCTCGGGTCAGGGTGGGCTCTCGCTCCTCCTCGGCCTGCAGCATGAGCGGTCCATGGCCTTCGGCGCCCATGCGCACCTTCACCGGCTTGGTGATGGCCGCGGAAGCGGAAAGCCCGCAGCCAAGCGCGAGCAGAAGGGCGGTGCAGCCGAACGTGGGGGCGTTGATTCGCATCTCTTGGGGCTCCTGTGACGAGAGGGTTCAGGTCAACCTAACCCACCCTACGCGGTTGAAAAGCGGAATCTGAGCCGATTTGTGACGGATTCCGGGACGTTGCGTCTACCGGACTGTACGTGTGTGGCTGCGTGCGGGCGCCTGGGGCAGGGTGAAGATTCGCCTCGATCGAAAAATGGCCGTTGCCGGCCGGGATTCCGCTCGAAACTTGCCGGCCGCCGATCCACAGGGCAAGACGAAATCACCTACGTCCTTTCGGTGAAGGAACAGCCGATCCGCCGCCCGGGCCCGCCACCGCGGGTCCGAATACCTTCCGCCGCATGGCCAAGGCCTACACCCCCGGATTGAAGGTCACTCCCGGCATGCACTATCGCTCCAGGCGGGTCCTTCCCACGCCGGGTCAGGTGCGGGTGCAGTTGGGTGACCGGGTGCAGGGCGACACCGTGGTGGCCGAGACGCACCTCGAAGGAGACGTGACTCCGGTGAAGGCGGCCAGCCAGCTGGCCTGTCCTGCCGGCGAGTTGCCCGCACTCATGGTCAGGCAGGTGGGCGAGACCGTGTCCGCCGGCGAGATCATCGCGCGGAGCAAGGGCGTGTTCGGGCTCATGCGGCAGGAACTGAAGTCGCCGGTCAACGGAACCATCGAGAGCGTGGGCGATTCGAGCGGGCTGGTGATGATCCGCGGCCCTCGCCAGCCGGTGCAGGTGGTGGCGCATGTGCCTAGTCGCGTGGTCGAGGTGCTTCCCGGCGAGGGCGCCGTGATCGAGACGGATGCCGCCATGGTGCAGGGCATCTTCGGCATCGGGGGCGAGGCTCGCGGAGCCCTGGCCCTGGCGTGTCGCGCTCCTGGCGAGGAGCTGCATGAGGACCTGATCACGCCGGACATGAAGGGCTGCGTGATCGTGGGCGGTGCACGCATGACGGCCACGGCCATCCAGCGCGCCAGGCAGGTGGGTGCGGCCGCGGTGGTGAGCGGGGGCATCGATGACGCCGACCTGCGCGACTTCCTGGGGCACGACCTGGGCGTGGCCATCACCGGCAGCGAGCGCTGCGGACTGACGCTGATCATCACGGAGGGCTTCGGCGAGATCGCCATGGCCGGGCGGACCTTCGACCTGCTGGCCTCGCATGCCGGCCGCCTGGCGTGCGTGAACGGAGCCACGCAGATCCGCGCGGGGGTCATGCGTCCCGAGGTGGTGGTGCCGGTGGACCACGCCGCGATCGGAGCGGCGGCATCGGCCGATCAGGGCGAACTGGTGCCGGGAGCGCCCGTGCGGATCATCCGCGATCCGCACTTCGGGCTGATCGGCACGGTGGTCGCGCTGCCGGAGAGGCCCGTGCCGCTGGCCAGTGGCAGCAGGGCCCGCGTGCTCGAGGTGGCGATCGAGGGCGGCGACACCGTCACCGTGCCCCGCGCGAACGTGGAACGCATCGAGAGCTGACTTCCAGATACATTCCGCGCATGCACGAGGAGCGGATCGCGTTGGCCGCCTGGATGCTGGGCATTGCGCTGGCCACCATCATCTTCGTGATGCGCTCGCGGCGGGGCAAGCCGCCGGTCATCCGGCGCATCGCCGCGCTGGAGGCGGTGGATGATGCGGTCGGCCGGGCCACCGAGATGGGTCGGCCGGTGCTCTTCGTGCCCGGCATCATGGACATGGATGACATCCAGACGGTGGCCGGGGTCACCATGCTGGGTCGCGTGGCCCGAACGGCGGCGGAATACGACGCCGT
The DNA here is from genome assembly GCA_009926815.1 of Planctomycetota bacterium. GTDB lineage: Bacteria > Planctomycetota > Phycisphaerae > Phycisphaerales > SM1A02 > SYAC01. The sequence goes on along the minus strand of RFOC01000005.1, from coordinate 21,810 downwards.
GGTTCAGGTGCCCACCAGCCGCTCGCTGGTGATGGAGGCGGCTCGCGATGCCGTGCAGGCCGCGTGCCTGACCGCCGGGCGACCCGAGGCGTACCAGGCGGACCGCATCCACTACGTGTCGGACGAGCAGTTCGCCTACGTGGCGCACGTGACCGGCGCCATGATTCGCGAGCGACCCGCGGCGTGCTTCCTGATGGGCAGCTTCTACGGCGAGAGCCTGATCCTGGCGGAGACGGGCAACAGCGTGGGTGCCATCCAGATCGCGGGCACGGGCGAGAGCAGCCAGCTGCCGTTCTTCGTGGCGGCCTGCGACTACACGCTGATCGGCGAGGAGTTCTTCGTGGCCAGCGCCGGCGGACCAGCTGGGCTCGGTGCAGTCGCAGGATGCCGGGAAGATCTCCGTGATGACGTTCATCGTGGCGGGCACGGTGCTGGCCACGGCGGCCGCGCTCTGGCCCGAGCAGGCGTGGCTCTCCGAGTGGCGTGACCTGCTGCTGCGTGCGGTCGGGGGTTCGAGATGATCGCCCGCCGAGTGGTGCCCATGGCCATCGCCATCGTGGCGGGGCTGGTGATGGCGGTGAGCTACTTCGTGCGATCCATCGAGTGGATGGGCGAGGCGGCGGCGGACGTGTTCAACGTGATCGCGGCCATCGCCTTCGTGCTGGGCGCGGGCAGCCTGCTGAAGGCGAATCTCTCCGCGATCAGCCGACGCGACCGGGGGTGGGGCTATGCCGCGGTGACGCTGGCGGCCTTCCTGATCACGCTGGTCGTGGGCATGGCGAAGATCGGGGTGAACCCCAGTCCCGACGCGCCCCAGGCGGCATGGAGCGGTTCGCAGCAGACGGCCGGGACGCCCTTCGGCTGGATCTACGAGTTCATCCTGTCACCACTCACCGCCACCATGTTCGCGCTGCTGGCCTTCTACGTGGCCAGCGCCGCCTTCCGCGCCTTCCGTGCCAAGAACACGGCGGCGGTGCTGCTGCTGGTGACGGCCTTCGTGGTGCTGCTGGGTCGCACCTACGCCGGCGTGGTGCTCACGGACTGGATGCCTGCATGGGCCTCGGGGCTTCGCCTGGAGAACCTGAGCAGCTACGTCATGGCGGTCTTCGGCACCGCCGGCAACCGGGCCATCATGATCGGCATCGCGCTGGGCGTGGCGGCCACCGGGCTCCGCATCCTGCTGGGGCTGGATCGCAGCTGGCTGGGCGGGGGAGGCTCGGCATGAGCGTGCTGGATCGACTGGATCGCCTGGATCGGCGATGGATCTTCCTGGCCATGTTCGTGGCCGTGGCGGCGCCGATCCTCTACATCGGGGTGACGGGGCGCACGCTGCCCGAGAAGGTCACCTCCACCTCGCGCGCCGTGTACGAGGCCATCGAGGCCACGCCCGAGGGAAGCCGCGTGCTCTTCGCCTTCGACTTCGATCCAGCCAGCGCGGGCGAGCTGCAGCCCATGGCCACGGATCTCATGCGCCACTGCGCGGCTCGCAAGCTGCGCATCGTGTGCATCGCGCTGTGGCCGCTGGGCAACAACCTGGCCGAGGAGACCATCGCGAACGTGATCGGCGCCGACTTCCCGCACATGCGCGACGGGGTGGACTTCGTGAACCTGGGGTTCCAGTCCGGTCAGCAGCAGGTGATGACCGTGCTCACCACCAACTTCCGCAAGGGATTCCCCGTGGACGAGCGCGGGCGCGACACGGCCGACCTGCCCATCCTGCAGGGCGTGAAGACCGTGGCGGATTTCCCCCTGCTGGTGGATGTCGGCGCCGGCTATCCGGGCGCCAAGGAGTGGGTCCAGTACGTGGTGACGGGCCTGAAGGGAAGCATGCGCATGGTGGCGGGCACCACGGGCGTGAGCACGCCGCAGCTGTTCCCGTACTACCCGGATCAGCTCGCGGGCATCCTGGCGGGCATCAAGGGAGCGGCCGAGTACGAGATGCTGGTCAACGAGGGCCTCGGTGGTGCGCCTGCGGCGAAGTACATGGAGGCGCAGCGGCGCATGGGGCCGCAGCTCTCGGGGCACCTGCTGCTGGTGGGCCTGATCGTGCTGGGCAACGTGATCCACTTCAGGCGTTCGCGCGGAGGCCAGGCGTGACGCGGCAGCGGCTGACATGGCTGGTGCTCGTGGTTCTCTTCGCGGGACTGCTGGCCTGGCGGGGCTTCACGGGCCACGGTCTGGGACGGGTGTACGTGGAGCGGGGCGAGGTCTCGCTGGCGCGCGAGCGGGCGCCGGCGGACGCGCCGGCCGCATCGGTCCCGCGATGGCGATCGGTCCCGGTCGAGCAGGCGGAGGTCCGGTGGACCACCTGGAGCAAGGTGCCGCCGAAGGCGCACTTCGAGGCGGAGGCGAGGGATCCCGGGCAGGATCGCGTCGTGCTGTCGTGGCCGCGCACCATCGGGCTGTGGGTGGCGGCCTTCCTCACGCTGGCCATCTTCAGCTTCCTGTACGCCGACAATCCCGCGTACCGCTTCACCGAGGCCGTGGTGGTGGGCGTGAGCGCGGCCTACTGGATGGTGGTGGGCTTCTGGGATGTGGTGGTGCCCAAGCTGCTGGCCACGCTCATGCCCGAAACGGTGCAGGCGATGGTGCAGCCGACGCTGAAGATCCCGCAGTTCAGTCCGTGGTGGCCGGAGACGTGGGACACCGCCAGCGACGCCTTCGATCCGTGGCTGCAGCAGTGGGGTGCCATGGCGCTCGCGCTGCTCCTGGGCCTGATGCTGATGTGGCGGCTGCTTCCGCGCGGTGGCTGGATCGCGGGCTGGCCCCTGGCGTTCATCGTGGGCGTGACCGCGGGGCGCCGCATGGTGACGCAGGTGGAATCCGACCTCATGGAGCAGGCGGCCTCCACCATGCAGTCGGTGGTCCCGACCGCCCAGGGCCTGAGTGCGTGGGACTGGGCGTGGGCCGCGCTCCCGGGCGTGCTGGTGCTGGTGGGCGTGGTGTGCTGCCTCTGCTACTTCCTCTTCAGCGTGCAGCACCGCGGCGTGGTGGGCGGAGCCGCGCGGGTGGGCGTGTGGTACCTCATGATCACCTTCGGCGCCGCGTTCGGATTCACGGTCATGGGTCGCATCGCGCTGCTGGCCGACCGGGTCGAGTTCCTCTTCGACGACTGGCTCTGGATCATCGATCCCAATCACCTGCGCGGCTGAGGAAGCATTCGCGGGAAAAAAGGCAGGAAGTTCCGGGGCGCGGTCCGGCGTCATCTACAACGCCGGCACTGGCGGAGCGTTCCGCCGCTTCAACTTCAGAAGGAGGCAGGCATGGCAAGGTTGCATGGCGGTGTGGCCGCGGCCCTGGCGGGCGTGGCGGTGCTGTGGTTCGGCGCGTGCTCGGCGCGGGCCGACGTGGTGGCGGGGTGGCACTTCAACGGGCTCACCGGGGGCGTGCCCACCTCGGTGGCGGCGGATGCGGGGTCGGGCTCCATGTCGCTGGGCCAGTTCACCGGCGGACTGGGCACGCTCTCGGGCACGGACGTGAACGCGTGGTCCGGCGATGCCGCGGGACTGGCCCTGGCGATCACCGGCTCGGGCCAGAACGGCCGGTGGATGGAGTTCACCGCGGACACCACCGGGCGTTCGCAGCTCTCGCTCAGTCTGGCGGCACGGCGCAGCTCCAGCGGCTTCGCTCAGGCCGTGGTGGAGGCGTGGGACGGGCAGGCCTGGCGGAGCGCAGCCACGCTGGAGCCCAGCGCCACGCAGTGGCAGCAGCACCAGGTGGACCTGCGGGACCTCACGTTCCTGCAGAACGGGTCGGCGCGCGTGCGCATCCGACTCGAGGGCGCGACCAGCGGCAGCGGCAACGTGCGCTTCGACAACCTTCGTCTCGAGGCCGGCGTGGTGCCCAGTCCGGGCAGTGCGGCGGCGCTGGGCGCGGCGGCGGCCATCGGCTCGCGCCGGGGCGGGCGTGGCCAGAAGGGACAGGCAGCGCCGCCACAGCCGAAGGCCGGTGTGGAACCGCCGAAGGGTGATCAGTCCGCCGAGGGGGCGTCCGAGGCGTCCTCATCGGCTCCGCGCAAGGCGGCGCGAGGCCGATCGTCGCGCGGCTCGGGCTGACGCGACAGCCGGACGGCGAGCTCGATCGCCGCCTTCATGCTGTTGGGACTGGCCGCGTTGCGACCGGCGATGCCGAAGGCGGTGCCGTGATCCGGACTGGTGCGGACCATGCCCAGGCCCACCGTCACGTTCACCGCGCGGTCGAAGCCCAGCAACTTCACGGGGATCAGGCCCTGGTCGTGGTACATCGCCACGACCAGGTCCCATTTTCCGGCGGCCGCATCGATGAAGATGGTGTCGCCCGGGAAGGGGCCGTGGGCATCGATGCCGTTGCTGCGGGCCATGTCGATGGCCGGCCGGATGATGCGGCGCTCCTCGTCGCCGAAGAGCCCGTTCTCGCCCGCGTGCGGATTCAGGCCGCACACCGCCACGCGCGGGCGGTCGATGCCCAGCCTGCGGCAGTGCGCCGCACCCAGCTCGATGGGGTCGAACACGCGCCCGATGGTCAGCACGTTCCGCACGTCCATGAGCGGCAGGTGGGCCGTGGCCAGCGCCACGCGCAGGCGAGGGCTCTCGAAGAGCATGGTGTGGTGGGCCGCCTTGCAGCGGGCCGCGAAGAGCTCGGTGTGCCCGGGCCACCGGAAGCCCGCCATGCTCCAGCTCTCCTTGGCGATGGGACCGGTCACCACCGCATCCACGCGGCGGGGATCGCCCGCTGGGCGAAGCGCGTCGGAGATGGCGTCCTCCACGAAGGCCTTGGAGAGCAGTCCGCCGGCGCGGCTGGGCCCGGCCTCGGCGGGCAGGGCATCCTCGTGTCCATAGTCCAGCACCACGGGTTCACCGTGGAAGCCGCGCTGGGCCGTGGCGCTCTCCTTCGGCACGCGGAACCACAGCGGTCGCAGTCCGGTCCGCTCCGCGGCATCGACCAGTCGCTGGTTCTGGCCATAGACCACGAAGCGCGCCAGTCGAGCGATGGCCGGATCGCAGATGGCCTTGGCCACCACCTCGGGACCGATGCCCAGCGGATCGCCCATGGTGATCGCGATCACCGGCGGGTCGGCGGGTCCGGACGGGCTGGAGGGGGCGTGTCCGCTCACGCCGCGATTCTAGGTGGAAGAACCCGGAAATCCCCCCGCATTTCGGCCATTCCTTCGTCCGGTGGGCCGCGGTGGCGCTCGATCAGACGTCCTGGGCGCGCTTCCACCCCGCGCCGGGCACGGGCCGGGTCCTCGCCGCCTCCCGGGGCGGCTCCGCCCCCGGTCCCCGGAAGGCCTTGCCCACGATGAAGATCTCCACGCTCTCGGCGCGGCTGGCCTTGGGCTTGCTGGCGCGCGCATCGCGGAAGATCCGCTGGGCGCGCTGCAGCAGCTCGGGGAAGTCGCCGCCCTCGAACACCTTCATCACCACGTGACCGCCGGGTCGCAGCCAGTCGACGCAGCGATCGAGCAGCGTGTGGCAGAGGCGGCAGCTGATGGCGGCATCCGCCATGGGAACGCCCGAGGTGTCGGGCGCCATGTCGCTGATCACGGCGTCGAACGGTCGACCCCCCAGCGCCTCCAGCGAGACCTCGCGCATGTCCGCCTGCTGCACGCGCACGTGCGAAGGCAGGCCGCGCGGATCGATGACCTTCAGGTCGAAGCCCTCCACGTGCCCGCGCGGACCCACCAGGTTGGCGGCCACCTGCGTCCAGCTGCCCGGCGCAGCGCCCACGTCGAGCACGCGATCACCCTTGCGCAGCAGCCCGAACTTCTCGTGCAGCTCCAGCAGCTTGTAGGCGCTCCGGGCGCGGTAGCCCTCCTCCTTCGCCCGGCGGAACCAGTGGTCCTGCACCTCCTTCATGGGCCGCGCTCAGGAGGGCCGGATGAAGGTGCCGGTGTCGTGCGGATCCTCCACGATCACGATGTAGACGCTGCCCTCGAGCACGCGGATCACGATCGGGTTCTCGCCACCGTTCAGTCGGGACACCAGGGAGTTGTGGTCGTTGCGAGGGTCGGTGGCCACCCAGCGGCCGTAGCGGGCGAAGACGTTCACCTTGCCGCCGATGCACTCGCAGTCGAAGGCTCCGCTCGATTCGCCCCGGACGATCCACTCCACGTCGCCATCCTTCGCGTCGATGTGGCAGGGCTCGGTGATGGGCCATGGCGTCCGCATGCGCACGTCACCCATGGTCGTGCGCACCTGCACGCCACCGCGGTTGTCCTCGACCAGCACCCGTCCATGGTCGGTGACCACGTCGACCCGGCCCAGGCGGGGCGTGTCGATCTCGATGTCGCAGCGCACGAACCAGGCGTTGGGATCCTGCGTGCCGATGGTGACCTCCAGCAGCCGGCTGCCGGACGGGCCATCCTTCATCTCGGCCGTCCAGGGCATCTCGTCCAGCTCGCGACGCGCCGCGAAGTTGGTGTCCACCACCGCACGGGGGCGGAGCCGCACGGTCGTGGGTCCGGAGGCATCCCGTCGCTCGCCACGAATGCGCACGTCACCCTGCACGTTCCGGACGACCACATGCACGATGCCGGCCTGGTCGGGGAAGTTCAGGTTCTGCACCTCGCCCACCGGGCCCAGCAGTCCATGCCCCGACTCGCGCAGGAAACGATCGACGTGCCGCTCCAGCGGCGAGCCTCCCTCGCACGCGGTCAGCAGGCACGCGGCGGCGGCAAGCAGGGGAAGCAGGATGGTGCGCAGCCGCATGAGAGTGGCGATTCTAGGTCCTGCCCCGTCGACCGGTTGGACAGGAACGGCCGTGCGCGGTGGGTTGGTCGTGTGGTGCCGTAGCATCGATGCATGCGGATTCCGCTGGTGCCTCTGGTGCTGCTCGCGTGCGTCCGGGTGGCCGGAGCCGAGGATGCGGTGACGGTGCGATGGCCCGAGCAGGGCGATGCCGCACGGCCCTCCGGACCGGCGGCGGGTCGGATGGTGCTGCTGCTCAAGAGCACGCGATGCCGTGAACCCGGGGACCCCTGCCAGGCGCCCTTCTTCTCCGATCCACAACCGGTGCTCAGCGTTCCCGTGGCGGGTCTGGGCCCGGGCGGCTCGGTGCGACTGGGAGCCCAGGCTCAGGCATGGCCCGGCCCGCTCGACGGGTTCTCGGGCACCTTCGATGTGCAGGCGGTCTTCAAGCGAAACCGTCAGGATGGAGGCCTGCTGGCCTCCGGCAACCTGATCAGCCAGGTGCTGCGGGTCGACTTCGATCCGGACACCGACCAGACGATCGAGCTCGAACTCCAGTCGGCCGCGGCGTCCAGTGATCCACCCGCCTCGCGGGATCTCTGCATCGTGGACGAACCCAGTCCCCTGCTCACGCGAGCGATGGGGCGAGCCGTGCATCATCGGGCCGCCGTGGTGCTTCCCCCCGGATACCACGACGTGAACCACCCTCGCCGCATGTGGCCCACCGTCTACGTCATCCCGGGGTTCGGCGGCGGACTGGGCTCGGCGGCGGAACTGCAGCGGCTGCTCGCCATGCCCGGCGCCGTCCATTCGCTGCCGCAGGCGGTGCACGTGGTGCTGGATCCGTCGGGTCCCTTCGGACACCACGGCTTCGCCGACAGCGTGATGAACGGACCGCGGGGCGCTGCGCTGGTCCAGGAGCTGGTGCCCATGCTGGAGGAGCGGTTCCGCCTGGTGCGTCGACCCGAGGCGCGATTGCTCACCGGGCACAGCAGCGGCGGATGGAGTTCGCTCTGGCTGCAGCTGACCAACCCCGACTTCTTCGGCGGCTGCTGGTCCAGCGCGCCGGATCCCGTGGACTTCTCCGCGTTCCAGCACAACGACCTCTATCGCGATCCCAATCTCTTCCAGGATGCCGAGGGCCAGCCGCGTCCCAGCTTCCGAAGACCCGTGGGTCCGCTCGAGAAGGTGCTCATGTCGGTGCAGGAGGAGATGGGCGTGGAGCGGGCCATCGATCCCTCGGGCGGCAGCGGGCAGCAGTGGGACGCATGGCAGGCCATGTTCGGCACGCCGGATCCCGCCACCGGCATGCCCGCGCGGCTGGCCGATCCCGCAAGCGGCGTCATCGACCATCGACTGGTGGAGGCGTCGTGGTCCGCCTACGACATGGCCCGCCTGGTGGAGCGGCGATGGAGCCGGCTCTGGCCGGTGCTGCGCGACAAGGTGCGACTGCTGGTGGGTGATCGCGACGAGTTCTATCTGGAGCGCGCGGTGCGTCGGCTGAAGGAGAAGATCGAGGCGCTGCGCGTGGCCACGCAGGCCGAGGCGGCCACCGGCAAGCCCGTGGGCTTCATGGAGATCGTGCCCGGAGCCACCCATGGCAGTGCGGCCTCGATCGCGCGGGGCCGATTCGCCCTGGACATGCGCGAGCACCTGAGGCGGCACGGGCTGGGCGATTGAGGGCGATCGACCTCTCGGGTGCGGATCGGGGCTGTTTTTCCGGGGACCCGCGGTCCGGGGTGTCCTCTAGCATCGCCGCATGGCCCAGGCACAGGACGCCGCGCCGCTGGTCGGCGTGATCATGGGAAGCCAGAGCGACTGGGACACCATGCAGCATGCCGCCGCCGCGCTGCAGCGCCTGGGTGTCCCGCACGAGACGCGCGTGGTGAGCGCGCATCGCACGCCGGACCTGCTCTTCGAGTACGCGGGCTCCGCCCAGCAGCGGGGGCTTCGCGTGATCATCGCCGGCGCGGGTGGCGCGGCGCACCTGCCCGGCATGTGCGCCAGCAAGACGCTGCTGCCGGTGCTGGGCGTTCCGGTCATGAGCAGCGCCATGCAGGGCGTGGATTCCGTGCTCAGCATCCTCCAGATGCCCGCCGGTGTCCCGGTGGGCACGCTGGCGGTGGGCCGGGCAGGTGCGGAGAACGCCGCGCTGCTGGCCGCGGCGATCCTGGCCCACGATCATCCATCCATCGCCGCGGCGCTTGCCGCGGACCGCGCCTCGCGTCGCCAGGCGGTGCTCGACCACCCGGATCCATCCAGGGCTCGCGCATGAAGGTGGGCATCCTGGGTGCGGGGCAGCTGGGCCAGATGCTGGCGCAGGCCGCCATCGATATGGGCATGACCTGCCGCTTCCTGGCTCCGCCCGGCGAGACGTGCGTGGAGGGGCTGGGCGACCTGACGATCGGGGACCTGCGGGATGCGGCGGTGCTGGACCGCTTCGCGCAGGGGCTCGACGCGGTCACCTACGAGTGGGAGAACGTGCCGGTGTCCGCCATCGACCACCTTCGTCGGCGGGTGCCGGTGCGTCCCGGGCCGGAGTCGCTTCGCATCGGTCAGGACCGAATCCAGGAGAAGCAGTTCTTCCGCTCGTGCGGGCTCCGGGTGCAGGCCTTCGCTCCCGTGGATGCGCCGCGCGACTTCCGCATGGCGCTGCAGGCCGTGCCCCTGCCCGCCATGCTCAAGACGCGCCGATTGGGCTACGACGGCAAGGGTCAGGCCCGGGTCATGGATGCCCGTGACCTGGCGGCGGCGTTCGAGATGCTTGGCGGTGTCCCGTGCATCCTGGAGGCCTTCGTGCCCTTCGACGCCGAGATCAGCCTGGTCGCCGTGCGGGGGGTGGAGCATGACGGCACGGAGATGATCCGCTTCTGGCCCGCGTTCCGCAACGAGCATCGGGAGGGGATCCTGGACCGCTCCGTCTCGCCGGCCAGCGGCATGGATGCGGCCACGCTGCACGAGGCGCAGCGGGGCGTGCGCGAGGCGCTCCGTCGACTGGACCACCAGGGCGTGCTGTGCGTGGAGTTCTTCCTGGCGGACGGCGAGCTCATCGCCAACGAGATGGCGCCGCGCGTGCACAACAGCGCTCATGGCACCATGGAGGGCGCGGTCACGAGCCAGTTCGAGAACCACATGCGAGCGGTGGCGCACATGCCGCTCGGATCCACGGAGCCGCGTGGCGTGACGGCCATGCGCAACCTGGTCGGATCGGTGGCCCAGCCGCAGGCCGCCATGCCCCCGGGCACCTTCCTGCACCTGTACGGCAAGCAGCCCAGGCCACGAAGGAAACTGGGCCACGTGACGAGCGTGGCCCAGCGGGAGATCGATGCGATTGCGGCCTGCGACGCGGCCTTCGCCGCGCTGCAGGGTCAGCCGGCCTCGGCGCGCGGGTGAGCCTTGTCGTAGGCCTCCCGCATGCGGCCCGAAGTGAGGTGCGTGTACACCTGGGTGCTGCTGAGGCTCTGGTGACCCAGCAGTTCCTGCACGCTCCGCAGGTCGGCCCCATTGTCCAGCATGTGGGTCGCGAAGCTGTGGCGGATGGTGTGCGGGCTGATGTCGGGATCCAGGCCCACCTGCTGCAGGTACTTGGCCACCTTGCGGCGCACCGAGCGGGTGCTCAGTCGCGTGCCGTTCTTGTTGATGAACAGCGGGGCGGTGGGTCCGGACGGCAGCGAGGCCTTCTCGGCCTCGAGCAACTTGAGATAGTTCCTCATGGCGGTCATGGCGTGGCCACCCATGGGCGCCACGCGCTCGCGCTTGCCCTTGCCGCGGATGTGGACGCACTCGCCGCCCTCGTTCAGGTCCCCGCGGTTCAGGCCGACCACCTCGCTCACGCGCATGCCGGTGGAGTAGAGGGCCTCCAGAATGGCGCGGTCGCGCGCGCCGAGCAGGTCATTGGCATCCGGTGCCGCCAGCAGCCGCTCGATCTGGTCCACGGTGATGGCCTTGGGCAGCCGCTTGGGCTGCTTGGGCGACCGAATGAGCGTCATCGGGTTGGTGGAGGTGTGCCCGGATCGTTCCAGCCACTTGTGGAAGGAGCGCAGCGTGGCGATCTTCCTCGCCATGGTGGCGACGGAGTAGTTCTGCTCGCTGAGCCGCTGCAGGAACGCGCGGATGGTGTCCACGTTGCACGCCAGGATGCGGGCCGTGACGGTGGATCCCTTGGCGTCGGCCTTGCGGGATTCGGCGGCAGACCTCTCCACGGCCATGTCCACATCCAGGCCACCCTCGGTGGCGATGAAGTCGGTGAATTGGCGGAGGTCCAGGCCGTAGCACCGCCCGGTGTAGGGGCTGAAGTGGCGCTCGTCCGAGAGATAGGCGACGAAACGGTCGACGATGGGCAGGTTGGTTTCCATGGGGTGCCTCCCGATTGGCCGGCCTGCCGCCCACGTGGCGGCCCGAGCCGGACGTTCCTTATCAGTCACAACTTCGGTTTCAGACGCGATCTCATTCACCAAGTTCCGGAAAATCAGCGATGATTTTCGGACGGAACTCATTTCGGCTCCCGGGACCTTGTTCCTATAAAGAGGTTTCCAAGGCGTCTCGGTCGGCACTTTCGAGTCCGAGAACCATTTGATCCGCCAAAGGTCCAAGGGGGGGCATCGGGGGTCCGGCTATCCTTCTCGATCCGCGCGATTGCGTAGCTCAGTCGGTAGAGCAGCCGGCTTTTAACCGGCAGGTCCTGGGTTCGAGTCCCAGCGCAATCATGAGCCGCTCGGTCACGCCCAACCTCGGATGTCCTCACCCATGTTCGTCCTTCACGCCAACTGGCATCGGCACCAACTGCACCTGTGGGCCGAATCGCCGGAGGCCTATCGCGCGGGGGCGAAATCCGCGGCCGTCGCCGACGGGCTTGCGATCCATGCCTACGCGGCCGGCGAGCGGGACATCCGGGATGCCGCGGCAGGGATCGGACTGACGGTCGAGGGCGCGGAGTCCGCGCGGTTGCCGCTGGTGCTGCCCTTCGAGGGCGAGCGGCCGGCCCCGAGCGATCGCCTGGTGTCGGACCTGGGACTGGCCGTGGATGCCGAGCGCGATCTTCGGCTGGAGGCGTGCGAGATTCCCTCGCTGGCCATTCCGGCGGATCGTGTGCTCGAGATGCTGCTGGCCTTCGAGACGGCGCGGGGCGAGGCGGAACACCGTGGGGGCCATGAACTTCGCTTCTGGTGCGCCGCGGCGAGACTGGCGCTGGAACTGGTCGAGGACCAGCGGATCGTGCCCACGGTGCAGCAGGATCGGAGCGGTCGCATGGAGGCGCACTGGCGCCCCTGGCTGAACGACGCGGGCACCGCCGAGAAGGCCGCCACGCTGCTGGCCGCCATGCCGCCCATGTGCCGCGCCGTGGCCGACAACCAGGAGGCCGATGGCTGGGCGGTTCTGGAGGACTTCCTGGGGACCTGCGTGGATCGATTCGTGCGCAGCGTGATGGTGGAGGAGAGCTATCGAGACGCGCTGGATGAGCGCGATCCGCTGGTGGATCCGCACGTGGCGTGGCTCACCGGACTGCTGGATCGCGGGCAGGACGTGCCCCAGGCCAGCGCCGGCGACGTGAGCCTGGTCCGCGGGGCCCGGCAGTGGCTGGGTCTGCTGGAGGACATCGGCGAGGGCCGGCCCATGCGGCTCATGCTCGAGTTGATCGAGCCTCCCCCGGCGCTCTACGCCAGGAACGAGGGTGAGGAGGACAAGCACCCCTGGCGACTGGCCTTCCATCTGGTGACCACGGATGAGCCACCCACGGTGATCGACGCCGAGACGGTGTGGAAGCAGGCCAGCGGCAAGGGTGGCGCCAAGAAGGGCGCCGAGAAGACGGCCGAACTCCTGCTGGGCGAGCTGGCCCGCGCCGCGCGCATCTGGCCCAGGCTGGAGGACGCGCTGGAGGAGACCACGCCGACCGGCATCGATCTGGACACCGCGGAGGCCTACGCCTTCCTGCGCGAGGTCCGTCCGGTGCTCGAGGAGAGCGGCGTGCAGAGCCTGGTGCCCGACTGGTGGAGCCAGGCCAGCACGCGGGTGGGCGCGCGACTGTTCATCGAGGGCGAATCGATCGATCCCGAGATGGGCTCGCTGCAGGATGGGGTGCGCCGGGGTGGCCTGGGCCTGCACAGCGTGGTGAACTACGCATGGCAGATCGCGCTGGGTGACCAGCCGCTCTCGATCGAGGCCTTCGAGGCGCTGGCCAAGAAGGGCAGCCCACTGGTGCGAATCAACGGCCGCTGGGTCGAGGTGCGCCGCGAGGACCTGGAGCATGGCCTGAAGTTCCTCAAGCAGCATCCGGGTGGACGCATGAGCCTGCTCGAGGCGCTGCGCATGGCGCATGGCGCCGTGGAGGACGCGAAGGGCCTGCCGATCCTGGGCATGGATGCCAAGGGGTGGGTGGCCGAGGTGTTCGGACCCACGCATGCCTCGGAGCGCCTCAAGCTGCTCGAGCAGCCGCGGCGCTTCCAGGGTTCGCTGCGGCCCTACCAGCTGGCGGGCCTGAGTTGGCTGGCGTTCCTGGATCGTTTCGGCCTGGGTGCCTGCCTGGCCGACGACATGGGTCTGGGCAAGACCATTCAGCTGATTGCGCTGCTGCAGCACGAGCGCGAGATCGCTCCCGAGGGCGAGCGCGTGGGCCCCACGCTGCTGGTGTGCCCCATGAGCGTGCTGGGCAACTGGCACCGCGAGCTGACGCGGTTCGCGCCGGAACTCACGGTGCACATCCACCATGGCCTGGAGCGTCCGCAGGGCGAGAAGCTGACGGCCACGGTGGGCAAGTCGGACGTGGTCATCACCACCTACGCGCTGGTGGCCCGCGACAAGGAGGCGCTGGAGAAGGTCGACTGGCGCCGGGTGGCGCTCGACGAGGCGCAGCACATCAAGAATCCCCCGACCAAGCAGACGGCCGCCATCCGGTCGTTGAAGGCGGGGCATCGGATCGCCCTGACCGGCACGCCCGTGGAGAACCGATTGACGGAGCTCTGGTCGATCATGGAGTTCTGCACGCCGGGCTACCTGGGGCCCATGGCGGAGTTCCGTCGGCGCTTCGCCGTGCCCATCGAGCGTCATCGCGACCGTGACCGCGCCGAGCGCCTTCGCAACCTGGTTCGACCGTTCATCCTGCGTCGCCTGAAGACGGACGCGAACGTGATCAGCGACCTTCCCCCGCTGGTGGAGAGCCGCCAGCACGTGCCGCTCACGGGCGAGCAGGCGGCGCTCTATGACCAGGTGGTGGAGGAGATGCTGGCCAAGGTGGATCGGGCCGAGGGCCTGCGCCGCCGTGGTCTGGTGCTGAGCGCACTGGTGAAGCTGAAGCAGATCTGCAACCACCCGGCCCACTACCTGCGCGAGGTGGCCTCGCCCGAGCGGCCCGTCGAGGCGATCGAGGCGGCCGAGACCCAGGTGGAGGGTGGCGAGCAGCCCATCGAGGTGCCCGCGGACGGTCGTCCGCTCTCCTCGCGCAGCGGCAAGAGCATCCGCCTGATGCAGATGCTCGAGGAGGTGATCGCGGCCGGGGACCGAGCCCTCATCTTCACGCAGTACCGTCAGATGGGTCACCTGCTGGTGGCCATGATCCGCCGTGAGCTGGACGTGGAGTCGCTCTTCCTGCACGGCGGCACGCCGCAGGCCAAGCGAGACCAGCTGGTGGCCCGCTTCCAGGATCCCGAGGGCACGGCGCCGCTGTTCGTGCTGAGCCTGAAGGCCGGTGGCGTGGGCCTGAACCTGACCGCGGCCAACCACGTGTTCCACTACGACCGCTGGTGGAACCCGGCCGTGGAGAACCAGGCCACGGACCGCGCCTTCCGCATCGGCCAGCTGCGCACCGTGAACGTGCACAAGATGATCAGCGCCGGCACGCTGGAGGAGCGGATCGACCAGATGATCGAGCAGAAGACGGAGTTGGCCACGCAGATCATCGGCGCCGGCGAGCAGTGGCTCACCGAACTGAGCACCGGGCAGCTCCGCGACATCCTCAGTCTTCGCACGAACGTGCTGGAGGAAGTGTGAGCATCAATCCCGCCCAGGGCCAGCCCCGCAAGCCGGATGCGCCGCGTCGCGTGCGCCATGGCATCAAGTTCCGCCGCAAGGAGGGGCTCCAGGGCATCCCGTGGTTCGCCAAGGCGTTCGCCGATGCCATCGAGAGCCGTGCCTCCATGGGGGCACGGGTGCTCGGCATGGAGTACGCCCTGAGTGGGCAGGCCGCCAGCTTCGGCCTGGAGACGGGCGCGGTGGAGGCCCTGGTGCAGGGCCGTTCGCCGCGGCCCTACGCCGTCCGGCTGTCCATGCCGCACGTGAGCCGCGAGCAATGGGTGGAGGTGGTGCGAGCCATGGCCAGCGAGGCCATCTTCGCCGCGAAGCTGCTGGTGGGGGAGATGCCCGAGGCGATCGAGGAGCCGTTCGCCGCCTGTGGCACCGCGCTGCTGCCGCGCGAGGCCGCCGAGCTGAAGGTGGAGTGCAACTGCGGCGAGAAGCTGCCCTGCAAGCACGCGGTGGCGGTGGCGTACCTGCTGGCCGAGCGTCTGGAGGTGGATCCGCTGGCGCTGTTCGCGCTGCGAGGGCTGGATGGGCCCACCCTGCTGGAGCGGCTCCAGGAGGCGAGGACGGTGCACACCACCGGGGTGACGCAGAGCCACCAGAGCGCCGCGCTGCCCACGCAGAAGGCCTCGTTGCCTCCGCTGGAGGCGTGCCTGGATGACTACTGGCGACCTGGGCGGCGTCTGGCGGACTTCGAGCAGCTTCCCGCCGCCACGCACGTGCCCCATGCGCTGCTGCGGCGACTTGGCGCCAGCCCGCTGGGTGGTCGCTTCCCGCTGGTGGGGCTGCTGGCCAGCGTGCAGGACAGCGTTCGGGCGCGGGCCATCGAGATGCGACGACGCATCGAGGATGGCGGTCGGTGACGCCGGATCCGTACCAGCCCTGGCGGCCGCATCCATGGCACGGGCTGGAAGTGGGGCCGCAGCCGCCGGATGTCGTGAACGCCTACGTGGAGATCACCCCCTTCGATCTGGTGAAGTACGAGATCGACAAGCGAAGCGGATTCCTGCGGGTGGATCGTCCACAGCGCACCAGCAGCACGCCGCCCACGCTCTACGGCTTCGTGCCCCGCACCCTCTGTGGCACTGGCGTCGCCGGCGTGGCGGACCTGACCCAGGGCGATGGCGACCCGCTGGACATCTGCGTGCTGAGCGAGCGACCGATCAACCGCGCCGAGGTGATCCTGCAGGTTCGCGTGCTGGGTGGTCTGCTGATGGAGGATGGCGGGCAGGCGGATGACAAGATCGTGGCCGTGCTGAAGGATGACGCCATCTGGAGCGAGGCGCGCGACCTGGTCGACCTTCCGCCGCGTCTCGTCGAGCGGCTGCAGCACTACTTCCTGACCTACAAGATGCGGCCGGGCGAGGCCTCGAGCGTGCAGGTGCGCCGGATCTACGGCGTGGAGCAGGCGCGTCGGGTGGTGGAGGCGGCCATGCAGGACTACCGGGTCGCCTATCCCGGGTCGGCGGCCTGAGCCGTCGCGGGCAGTCGCTTCACCAGGTCATCCACGGCCGCCCGCAGCTGGGCATCGTGATCGCGCGACTCGTCGACCGGATCCGCGGGCACGCGCAGGTCGGGCATGGCGCCGTTGTTCTCCATGTCGCGCCCGTCCGGCGTGTACCAGCCGCGGAAGGGGGTGCGGATGGTGGTGCCATCCACCAGCGTGGATCCGCCGGTGCTGATGACGCCGCCATAGGTCTGCTCGCCCACCAGCGTGCCGCGCTTCAGGTTGCGGAAGGCGTGGCTGATGATCTCGGCGTTCGAGAAGCTCTTCTCGTTGCAGAGCATGTTGGCCGGCAGGGTCCACCGCTGGATGTAGAGCCGGTCCTGCGGATACCCGCGGGTGTAGCCCGGATCCGCGCCGCGCGGCACGGTGTAGGCGTGCGGTTGCACCATGAGGCTGGCCAGCACCCGGTCCGCGGTGCTTCCGCCGCCGTTGTTCCGCACGTCCACGATGAGGCCATCCTTGCCCTGCGCCGCCGCGCAGAGATCGCGCTCGAAGTCCTCCAGGCTGGGCTGACTCATGGACTGGATGTGGATGTAGCCCAGGCGACCGCCGCTCCAGTCCCTGACGCGATCCGCCGCGCGAGTGACCATGTCCTTGTAGAGCAGGTCGGCCTCCTCCGCAGCGCCGCAGGGCGTGACGAGGCAGTCGACGGCGATGGGTGCGCCGCCACCCTCCGGGGTGCGGCGCACCGTGAGCACGATCTCCTCGCCCACGCGGCCCCGGAGCAGCTGCTCCAGGGCGGTGCGGGGACCCGCGGCAAGTCCGTTGACGGCCGTGATCACGTCGCCGGTGCGAAGCGGCGTCTGCGTGCGGGTGGCGGGGCCCTCGGGCAGCGTCGCCAGCACCTCGAAACCGCCCTCCACCGGACGCGTGCGCACGCCAAGACGTCCCGCCGGCCGTCGGGAGGGATTGTCCTCGTCGCGGCGGGCGGCGATGCCGGTGTGGCTGGCGTTCAGCTCGCCCAGCAGGCGGTTGGCGCACCACTCGAACTCGCTGTCGGTGCGCGCGGCCAGGGCCAGTCGGCGGTAGCGCTCGCGAAGCGCGGGCCAGTCCAGTCCCTTCATGGTGGGGTCGTAGAAGCTCTCCTCGAAGGTGCGCACGGACTCCGCGAAGCGGTGGTCATTCCAGGCGCGCAGGTCGATGGGCGTGGAGGCCGCGAAGTCGACGGCCTTGGGCTCGCCGCCGGAGGGGGCCGAGGTGCTCGCCCGACCATTCGCCAGGACCACCACCTTGTCGCCGGCCAGGTTCATCTGCACGGCGCGGCCGGCGGGGGCCACCTTCTTCTGCTCGGTGCCGTCCCACTTCACGCTGAGCACCGCCGGTCCGCCATCGTTGCCGCTGAACACGATGCGGTCGCCGGCCGGCGTGATCTCCAGGCCGCCCTCGTCGCCCGGAAGCCGAGTCAGCCGGCGCACGCGGCGGAACGCGTCATCGAGCCGGTAGGACGGCGGCGCGGCGTCCTTCGTCTCGGCCTTGTCCGCCTTCTCCGGCTTCGCGGCATCGCTCTCGGTCTCCGCCTTCGATGCATCCCGGGTCTCGGCGCCATCGCCGGACTTGGCGGGCTTCCCCGGCTTCCGCGCGTTGGGACCAGGCAGGGGCTTGCGCTTCTTGGCCGCCTCGCCCGCATCCTTGAAGTAGGTCTCGAGCTCGGCCTTGGTGAGCGTCTCCACGGAGGGGTCGAGCGCAAGCGTGTAGACGTCGAACTCGTTGTTCACCCGACCCGAGAGGAACGCCAGCAGCTTGCCGTCGGCACTGAAGCGGGGCGATCGGTCGTTGTCGGGATGCCGCGTGAGGTTCACGGGTGGTGCCGAGCCGTCGGCCGGCGCGATCCACAGGTCGCGGTTGAAGTCACGGTCATCCTGACTGAAGGCGATCCACCGCGCGTCCGGGCTCCATCGCCACTCGATCTCCTGGTCCCATCCCGGCCTGAAGACGCGCTCGTTTCCGGAGGCTCGGTCCAGCAGCACCAGGTCGCCGCCTCGACGGAACGAGAGCGTCTTCCCGTCGGGGCTCTCCTGCGGCTCGCGGTCGGAACCATCGCCGCGCACCACCGGCCGGATCTCGAACGCGACCGCCTCGGTCCAGCGGGCCGGATCCAGGCGAGGGTCGGGCGGCGGAGCGGCGGGCTCCTTCGAATCGGGCCTGGCTTCATCCTTGGGTTCCGTCGCCGATGTCTCGGCCTTCGCCGAATCGGCAGGCTTGGCATCCGCAGGCTTCGCCTCTCCCTCGGGCTTCGGGGTCTCGCCGGTGGTCGCGTCCTTCGCCGCTTCCCGGGCCGCAGGCTGAGCCTGCTTGCGGATCTCGCTGCGGGTCCGCGAGACCACGGCCTCCAGGATGTCGTCCTGGCCCGCGGCGTCCGAGGCGAAGTAGAGCCGAGTGCCGTCGCCGCTCCAGGCGATGTCGCGTTCTCGGAAGGGTGGATGGGTCACGCGCACGGCCGGCGCCTTCTCGTCCATGCTGCGCACGAAAACGTCGCCATAGGCCACGAAGGCCATGGTCTTGCCGTCGGGACTCAGCAGCGCTTCGGTGATGTCCTTCTCCACCTTCCGCACCTCCACGGGATCGGTCTCGTCCGCGGCCGCGGTCACCTGCAGGGGCTCGGGAGAGGCGCCCGGCGTGACGAGATCCAGTCGGTAGAGCCGGTCCCACGCCGTGAGGAAGAGCGTGCGCCCATCGCGGCTCACGTCGAAGCCGGTCACGTCATCGGGCAGCCGCGTCAGCTGCTCGCCCGGGGCCTCCACCGGATCACCCAGCGACTTGCGCCAGACGTTCAGGGTGCCGTCGCGGTCGGACAGGAAGAGCATCCGGTCATCGGGGCCCCATGCGGGCTGGCCGTCGTTGCCCGCCCAGTTCGTGAGCCTGCGGAACGCGTGCTCGGTGGGGACGCCGGGGGTGAACAGCCACACGTCGCGGGCATCGGGTCCTCGGTAGCCGCGGCGAAGCCAGGAACTTCCACCGCGCTCGAAGAGCACCCGACCATCGGGACCCGGCACGGGGCTGGAGCCGAACGCGCCATGCAGACGGTCCATCGGGCCGCCGGCCAGCGGAACCTGGTAGGGCCGTGGTGCGCGATACAGGTCACCCTCGCGCGAGGCGTCGCACAGGACAAGGACCGAGCCATCGGACCGCGCGCCCACGCCGCCAAGCGACACGGCGGCATCGCCGAAGGTGAGCTGTCGCGGTTCGCCTCCGCCGGCCGGCATGACCCAGAGGTTTCGGGATCCCTCGCGTGAACTCTCGAACACCAGCGAGGCGCCATCCGGCGTGAAGCGGGCCCGCAGATCGTCGCCGCGGTTGGTGGTGAGCCGCACGGCCTCGCCTCCCGCTGCGGGCGC
This sequence comes from Planctomycetota bacterium, assembly GCA_009926815.1. Taxonomy (GTDB): domain Bacteria; phylum Planctomycetota; class Phycisphaerae; order Phycisphaerales; family SM1A02; genus SYAC01. The sequence goes on along the minus strand of RFOC01000005.1, from coordinate 2,293 downwards.
CTTCCACAGGTCGCCGCGCCAGCTGAACACCACGCTGGAACCATCGGGCGACGCGGCCGGATGGCGGGGCAGGTCGATGGGCGTGGCTCCCGGGGCCTGGGGCAGGGCGAGAGCGGCGGCGATGAGCAGGTTCAGGGGCATCTTTCGGGCTCCTTGGCAAGTTCCGGTTCACGAAAAGGTAGCGATGCCCGTAGCAGGGGTCGGCCTGTTCCACCGCGGAAGGGCCGAGATTCTTGCCTTCGTCCATGGAGCATTCGATGGTGCATGCACGCAGGAGCGGGGCCCCAGGCCCCAGAGGGAGGTTCAATCATGAGTGCAGGGAGTGAGGAAAGCGCGACGAACGGGGCTGGAACGGCCCCCACCCGTTTCGAGCATCTGCGGGGACTTCTCCGCAGGATGGACAGCACGGTCGACAGCACGCGGGATCGCCGCATGGGCAGGGTGGTGGTGGAGCCGGCTCCGGCCCCGGCCGCCATTCCCTTCCCCAGGCAGGCCGCACCGGCCAGCGACAAGCCGCGTGCCGTGGCCAAGAGCCTGAGCGACTTCGAGGCCGCCTTCGCGCGGCTGGCGGAGCGTCAGGCCGGCTGACGGATTTCTGGTTCGAAGGGTCGGCGAGTCGGATCGCGAAGGCAGTGGCGGATACATTCCGCTCCCCATGCGCCCCGACTCGCTGACCTTCCTTCGGACCCTTCTCGACACCCCCAGCCCCAGCGGCTTCGAGCGAGCCGGCCAGCAGGTCTGGCTGAGCTACGTGCGGCCGTTCGCCGACAAGGTGTGGAACGACGCCTACGGCAACTGCTTCGCCAGCAGCCGGCGAACGCGAAGGCCGGAGCCAAGGTGATGACCGTGGCACTGTGCGGGCATGCCGACGAGATCGGCCTGATGGTCAACCACGTCGACTCGAACGGCTACGTGTTCTGCAAGTCGATCGGCGGCATCGACGCGGGCAGCATCGTGGGCAAGCGGGTGCAGTTCCAGAGCAGCGTGCCGGGGGTGAAGAACCCGGTGCCCGGGCTGATCGGGGCCACCGCGATCCACCTGCAGGACAAGAGCACCGAGGGCAAGGTGCGCAAGCTGCACGAGCTCTACATCGACATCGGGGCCAAGGATCAGGCTGCGGCGATGGCGCTGCTGAACATCGGCGACCCGGGCGTGTTCATGGACACCAGCATGCTCATGGGCGACGGGCTCATCGTGGCTCGCGGCCTGGACAACCGCATCGGCACCTTCGCCGCGGCCGAGGGGCTGCGGCTGGCCGCGGAGCACCGCAAGGACCTGAAGGTGCGGGTGGTGGCGGTCAGCACGGTGCAGGAGGAGGTGGGCCTGCGCGGTGCGGCCATGATCGCCGAGGCGCTTCACCCCGACGTGGCGCTGGTGACCGACGTGGGCCACGCCACGGACAGCCCGGGCATCAACCACGCCCAGCATGGCCATTTCAAGCTGGGCGGCGGCCCCAAGATCTCGATCGGCGGCTCCATGCAGCCCGAAGTGGTGCAGCGGCTGCTGGAGGTGGCGAAGCAGAAGGAGATCGCGGTGCAGCGCACCGCGGCCCCTGGCAGCAGCGGCACCGACACGGACGCCATCTTCGTGCGCCGTGGCGGCATCGCCAGCGGGCTGGTCAGCCTGCCCATCCGCTACATGCACACCACGGTGGAGATGACGGCGCTGAAGGATCTGGAGCAGATCGGCGAGATCTTCGCGGGATTCTGCCTGGGTCTGAAGGGCGACGAGCGGTTCGCGCCCTCGCTCTGAGCGGCCCGCGATCCTCGTAGACTGCACGCATGTTCCGCTTCGTGCGCGAGGCCTTCAAGGACATCCGCCACACCGGCAGCGTGTGGCCGAGCAGCCCGGCGCTGGCCAAGGCCATGACCAAGGGCATGATGGCGCTGCGAGGGCAGCGGCGCATCCTGGAGGTGGGGCCTGGCACGGGGCCGTTCACGGAACGCATCCTGAAGCAGCTTCGACGTGGCGATCGTTTCGACGTGGTCGAGATGAACCCGGCGTTCTGCCGGGATCTCGAGCGGCGCCTGCTTCGCGGCTTCCGGCACCAGCGCAGCGACATCGAAGTGGTGCTGCACGAGGCGGCCATCCAGGATGCCGACCTGCCCGGCGAGTACGACCTGGTGGTGTGTGGCCTGCCCTTCAACAACTTTCCACCCGCGCTGGTGCGATCGATCTTCCGTCGCATGATGCGGCTGCTGCGCGATGGCGGCGAACTGGCGTACTTCGAGTACGCGGGCGTGCGCACCATCAAGGCGCCACTGGTGGGCGAGCTGGGGCGGCAGCGACTGAA
>RFOC01000400.1 GCA_009926815.1 Planctomycetota bacterium | reverse complement strand
GGCCCCGCATCCGCTTACCCTGAACGCATGGGATTCTTCTTCCGGAAGTCCTTCGGCAAGGGGCCGCTCCGCATCAACCTGAGCAAGTCCGGCGTGGGCTGGTCGCTCGGCATTCCCGGGCTGAGGTTCGGGCGATCGGCCACCGGCCGCAAGTACACGCGCGCAGGCATTCCTGGCACGGGGCTGGGCTGGCAGTCGAGCGGGAAGTCGGGGTGCGTGGTGCCGTTGGTGGTGATGGTGGTCACATCGGGTGCCATGGCGGTGGTTGCACGAATGACCGTCTGATCTCACCCACCGCTATCCTCGACCGTTCCTGCCCTCCGCGGCCCCCTTCCTGCACCCTCGGACACCACGATGATCACCCTGACGCTGGTCGCGCTGGCCCTCTCGTACATCGTCACGGTCTACTTCCTGACGAACCCGATCGGCCACACGCGGATGTTCATGTGGCGGCGGTTCCTGAACTGGTTCCCGCTGGGCATGACGTACGCGTTCCTGTACATGGGGCGCTACAACCTCACGGTGGCCAAGAACGCCCTGGGCGACCAGCTGAGCAAGGAGGACTTCGGCTTCATCGGCGGCGTGGGCTTCACCGTGTACGCGGCATCCCTGGCCCTGAACGGACCGCTGGTCGACCGCATCGGCGGCAAGCGCGGCATCCTCATCGGCGCCATCGGCTCGGCGCTCATGAACGCCCTGATGGCGGGCACGCTCTACCTGTTCCTGCACGGCGAACTGCAGGTGAACCTGGTGCTGGCCTTCTCGGTGCTCTACGGCATGAACATGCTCTTCCAGAGCTTCGGCGCCGTGAGCACGATCAAGGTCAAGAGCTTCTGGTTCCACGTGCGCGAGCGCGGCACCTTCGGGGCCATCTTCGGCACGCTGATCTCGCTGGGCGTGTACTTCGCCTTCGACTGGGGCGGCGCCATCGCCGACGCCGTGGCGGTGAAGCAGCCCGAGAAGCCGGGTCTGGCCAGGGAGATCCTGAATCACTTCTTCGCCCTCGAAGGCCGGCAGATCCCGGCCCTGTGGCTCATCTTCGTGATCCCGGCGATCATCATGGGCTTCTGGGCCCTGATCGACGTGATCATGCTGAAGGACACGCCGGAC
>RFOC01000399.1 GCA_009926815.1 Planctomycetota bacterium | reverse complement strand
CCCCCGACTGCAGAAGGCCTACCGAGAGCAGGTCATCGCCAAGGTGCTCCAGGAGTTCGGGCTCAAGAACCCGAACCAGGCGCCCAAGGTCAGCAAGATCATCGTCAGCACGGGCGTGGGCAAGCGTCTGGAGAACCAGAAGCTCAAGCCCGAGCACAAGGAGGCCGTGATCGACACCTACCGGAAGATCACCGGCCAGCAGCCCATCATGATCAAGGCCAAGAAGGCCGTGAGCAACTTCAAGGTCCGCGAGGGCTCGCCCAGCGCCTTCATGGTCACGCTGCGTCGCGACCACATGTGGAGCTTCCTGGACCGGCTCATCAACCTGGCCATCCCCCGCATCAAGGACTTCCGCGGCGTCAGCGACCGCAGCTTCGATCGCGGCGGCAACTGGGCCATGGGTCTGACCGAGCAGGCCGTGTGGCCCGAGATCAACATGGCCAACGTCACCTTCAGCCACGGCATGCACGTGAACATCGTCTTCCAGAACAGCAACCCCAAGATGAGCCGCTTCGTGCTGGCCGAACTGGGCATGCCGTTCGTCCGCCCCGAGCCCCAGGCCAAGAAGGCCTGATCCGGAGAGCCAACCATGGCGAGCAAGCGAACCTTCGTCAAGATGTCCCGGAAGCCCAAGTTCGGCACCCGGCAGCGCAACCGGTGCGAGATCACCGGCCGCGGCCGCGGCGTGTACCGCAAGTTCCGAGTCTGCCGTCACATGCTCCGTGAGCTCGCGCTGCAGGGCATGGTGCCCGGCATGCGGAAGGCCAGCTGGTGAGCCCCACCCGGAGGAACCGACCATGCCCATGAACGATCTCACCGCCGACATGCTCACCCGCATCCGCAACGCGGTCTCCAACCGCGCTCGCCAGGTGATGGTGCTGGACAACAAGCTCAACCGCGGCGTGGCCAAGGTGCTGCACGAGGAGGGCTACATCCGCTCCTTCGAGTCCGTGGCCGATGGCCGCGGCGGCCTGATCCGCATCGACCTGAAGTACGGTCCGGACGGCAGCAGCGTCATCCAGAACATCGACCGCGTGAGCAAGGCCGGACGTCGCGTGTACGCCGGCGTCGAGGAACTTCCCCGGCCCCAGCAGGGCCTGGGCATCGTCA
>RFOC01000398.1 GCA_009926815.1 Planctomycetota bacterium | reverse complement strand
CGACGGCTGGCTGGACCTGCGTGACATGGGGCTGGCGGACTGAACGCCGGCCTGCATCCGTGAACACAAGGGCGGCTCCCGTGCGGGGCCGCCCTTTTCGTGTGGCCTTTGCGATTTTCCCGGTCATTCGCCGCATTCGAGGAGCCATTTTCTTTGACCGAGGGCCTTCAACGGCTACCTTGGCACTATCAGCCCGGGGCGTCCCGGGCGGTATAGCGGTGGATGCGCCCCTCCGGGGGCCTTTGTCTTGTCGAGGATCCGGACCATGAAGAAGCGTGTTCTGCCCGTCCTGGTGGCGTGTTCGTTGCTGGGCGTGGTGTCTTCGTCACTTGCGGCTGCGGGCTCCGGTCGCGGCGGCATGCTCAGGCCCACCAGGCCGCCGGCGATGCCGGCCAGAAACCCGCTGAGACCAAAGGCGATCTGGATCATGCGGCCGCTGGGGATGCCCAGCAACTGGGCCCGGGCGGCCGAGTGGGCAAGCCTGGCAGCAAGGGCGCGGTGGTGGGTGGAGGTGAGACGCTTCCGCCGCCGCCCACGGGCACGAACGCGGACTTCTCGGGTCTCTCGCAGGGCCAGGATGTGGGGAACGCCTACGCCGCTGTCGGTCTGGTCTTCACGGGCGCCACGGCGCTGGATCGATTCAACGGTTCGGGCAACCCGAACCCCGGCATCGCGTACAGCCCGCAGGGTCGCATGGTGATCGGCTTCGAGACGCTGAACGCCTCGGCGGTGCGTTTCCACTACGTGTCGAGCGTGGCGTTGACGCTGACGACGCACGCTTCAGGCAATGGCACGGGCGCGGCGCTGTCCACGCGGACGCTGGGTGCGACGGTGTCAGGATCGCCGTTCTCCAGTTGGCTGATGGTGGACGAGGTGCTGCCTGCGGGGGTGAAGTCGGTGGTGCTGACGGGGCAGGCGGACCGCTGGGGCCTGGACGCGTTTGGCGTGGCGACGGGTTGCCCGGCCCCGACCTCGGCGTCGGATGACTGCAACGCCAATGGCCTGAGCGACGCGTGCGAGATCTCGCGTGGGCTGGTGGATGATTGCAACCGCAACGGGAAGCCGGATGCATGTGATATTTCCGGCGTGCCGCCGGTCGCGGGAGCCGTGCAGTGGCG
>RFOC01000397.1 GCA_009926815.1 Planctomycetota bacterium | reverse complement strand
GTCTTTGTGCGCGGCCCAGCCCTGCGCGAAACCACCGTGGATGACGGCCCTCCGCGCACCGCCCGGCCGAGGAACTGGTTCCCTTACGCACCCTCGATCCTGCTGGGCACCCTGGCCAGTTGGTGGATCTGCGGCACCTTCGGCAAGACACCATGATGCGCCGCAGACTCCAACGCAAGGGTGCCGAGACCGCCGAGGCTGCGGTGACGCTGCCTTTGGTCGTTCTGGTGATCTTCGCCGGCTTTGAATATGGATGGCTGGTGCTCCGTTCGATGCAACTGGACCATGTGGCTCGAATCGGGGCCCGCTATGCGGTGCTCTCGGGCTCCAACGGCCAGGGCGTCCAGGAACGCGTGGAGGCGGCGCTGGCACAGGCCGGCATTTCCGGGGCCACCATCACCTTCACGCCCACCGAACCTTCCGATGCCGCCCCCGGGGATCCCGTGGTCGTGCGGATCGAGGTTCCCTACGCGTCGGTCCGACTGCTGGGCCTGAGCCAGCTGATGCCTCTGCCTTCATCGCTGGAGGGCCGGGCTTCCATGGTTCGCGAACCGGACGCCTGAGGCGGCCGGACCGCTCCAAAGGCCTGAACACCCGATTATCCTCGCTTGCGCAGGCTGCGTGGAGAACACGCACTGCCGGTCGAGCGATGACCGCCAGCCCCGATCCTGGAGACGCATGTTGCAACCGACACGATTGATCACTCTTGCCCTGCTTGCGGCCCTCGCGGCCGCAACCCTGGTCACGGTGCTGCAGCAGACGCTCGTCGGCGCGGACGCAGGTCCCCGACGCGGCATCGGCGGCCGTCTCGTTGCAACCAGCGACCTTGCGGCGGGCCATCGGATTGCGGCGTCCGATGTGGCCCCATCACCGAACTGGAAGGCCACCGAGGATGAGGTGGCTGCAGTCACCCGCGCCGTGATTGGCCGCGCGTTGGCCAACAGCCTTGTCAAGGGCCAAGTCCTCCAGGAGACCGACCTTGCGGCTCGTGGCTCCGGCCCTGCGCTGGTGGGACAGATTCCCCCCGGGTCCCGCGCCATCACCGTCATGCTTCGAGAGGCCGGGCCAGGCGTGGTGCTCTTTCCGGGAGCCACCGTCGACGTGCTGGCCACCGTGGAGGTGCCG
>RFOC01000396.1 GCA_009926815.1 Planctomycetota bacterium | reverse complement strand
GGTTCGTCTTGGCCAGGTTGGCTGCTCCGTTGTAGAAGCCCACCACGCAGTACGGGTTGGTGGCCGCCGTGGCGCCGGCCGCGGGGTACCAGCCGGGACCGTTGCCGGTGCTGGCACCCGTGATGCGGGAGGCGTTGGCCGTGGTGAAGTTGCTGAAGCCGGGATCGGCGGTCAGGGCGGTCAGGGTGCCGCCGTCACCGTCGTTGGACTGGGTCCGCAGGCCGGCGGTCACGAAACTGTCCCAGGCGGCGCCAGCGGCGTCCGTGTAGTTGGGGTTCCAGCCGCTGCCGCCAGCGTGCCGGAAGGCCAGAGTCTGGTTCTGGACCCACGAGGCCTTGTAGGCCGCGACGCCATAGACGCTGGCCACGATGTCCGTGGATTGGCTTGCCTTGATGTAGACATCAAGCACGGAGTAGGTCTTGGCCCCATCCGTCACCAGATAGGCGTCGCCATACAGACGGGTGCCTTCCACAGTGGCGAGAGCGGACGTGGCCAGCAGGACGGGAGCGATCGACGAACCGATATGTGCGATGCGCATGTGAAACCTCTTCCCTTCTTCTCTTCAGAGCATGCAGACGAATCCGGACTTCCGTCAGGATCAGCGGCCAGTCAGGACAGGAGGTTCATCCACCGCCATGTCCTGCGTCAGGCGCGGGTCCTGAGGCAGATGCCTGGGTCGCATCCTCCGGAGCCGGGGGCGTGAACCCCCGGCTCCGGGTGTGGATTGCGATCAGGCGTGAACGACTCAGGCCGTGCGTCGACGACGGAGGAACGCCGCCAGGCTGACTGCGGCGAGGGCGCCGGGGCCTGGGACGAAACTCAGCGTCGAGTTGGCTCGGTAAGCCACGTTGGTGCCGCCACCGGTCGAGGTGGTCGAGCCCGTGTTGAGCACGGTCATGGCCAGCTTGATGGTGATGGTGGGGGTGATTCCCGCGCCAATGTCCGCCGTGTCGATGGCCAGACGGGCGAGCATGAACATGTTGTCCAGGCTGCCGCCGGCATTGATGCCGTTGGCGGCGATGTTCTGGTTCGTCTTGGCCAGGTTGGCTGCTCCGTTGTAGAAGCCCACCACGCAGTACGGGTTGGTGGCCGCCGTGGCGCCGGCCGCGGGGTACCAGCCGGGAC
>RFOC01000395.1 GCA_009926815.1 Planctomycetota bacterium | reverse complement strand
GACGATGAAGGAGATCGGCCTCACGCTGGATCTCAGCGAGAGCCGCGTGAGCCAGATGCACAGCAGCATCATCATGCGCCTGAAGGCGCAGATGAAGCACCGCGTGAAGGAGCTCTGATCCAGGCGCCGTCGGGGGCCGTCAGATCGACACCGGCTTCACTTCGCCGGCCACCAGGATCTCGGCCGGCGTCCGGGCCTTCACCTCGTCCACGGTGACGCCCGGTGCCACCTCCACAAGCCGGAATCGGCCCTTGGCTCGGTCGAACTCCATCACGCACAGGTCGGTGATGAGCATGTCCACGCATGCCACGCCGGTCAGCGGCAGGGTGCACTGGGGCAGCACCTTGCTCTCGCCCTTCTTGTTGCAGTGCTCCATCACGATCACGCGGCGCTTCACGCCGGCCACCAGATCCATGGCGCCACCCATGCCCTTCACCAGCTTGCCGGGAATCATCCAGTTGGCCAGGTCGCCGGTCTGGCTCACCTCCATGGCCCCCAGGATGGCCAGGTCGATGTGCCCGCCGCGGATCATGGCGAAGCTGTCGGCGCTGCTGAAGAAGCTGTGGCCCGGCACGCCGGTCACCGTCTGCTTGCCCGCGTTGATCAGGTCGGGGTCCACTTCGGCATCGGTGGGGAAGGGGCCCATGCCCAGCAGCCCGTTCTCGCTCTGCAGCCACACGGTCATGCCCGTGGGCACGTGGTTGGCCACCAGCGTGGGAATGCCGATGCCCAGATTCACGTAGAAGCCGTCGCGGAGTTCCTTCGACGCGCGGATGGCCAGCTGGTCGCGGGTGAGCGGCATGCCCCTCTTGTACGGCACGCCCGCCGCGGCGGCAAGCGGCCGCCGCCCGGTACCCTTGCCGCCCATGTCCAGGCTCTCCAAGCTGCTCGAGCGTCTCCGCGTGCATGACGACCCGCGTCTGGTGGATCCGGCCAAGGCCGGCCCGGATTGCGTGGTCAGCGACAACCCCAGCTCGGGCGAGCCCCTCATGGCGGTGCGGCTGGACACGGCCGCCGCCCTGGAGGACACGGTGCGCCGCTGCGTGGCGGTGCAGGCCGAGTGGCGCATGCTGCCCGCGCCCAAGCGTGGCGAGATCGTGCGCCGCATCGGCGAGGCGTTCCGCGAGG
>RFOC01000394.1 GCA_009926815.1 Planctomycetota bacterium | reverse complement strand
TGGCCAGGGCGATGGCCCCGAACACCCAGGCCAGCGGCCAGCTGAGACCCGCCAGGCTGTGGGCCAGAAAGGCACCACCCAGCAGACCCAACACGCCGCGCACCAGCACCAGCTGCACCACAGCCCGCTGCAGCTCCCGGCCCGCCAGGCGCAGGTTGAGGCCGCCATCGAACAGCACCAGGCTCACCAGCAGGGCCACCACCGGCTCCAGGCCGCGGCCCAGCCATTCCGGCTGCACCAGATCAAGGCCGGCATGGCCCATCAACAGCCCCACCGCCAGCAGCAGCACCACGGCGGGCAAGCCGCTCAGGCGCGCCACCAGCTGGGCGATGGCACCGGCAAAGGAAGCCAGCCCCCAGAGCAGTTCGGTGGTGGGCAGCGGGGTGTTCAGAACTCCTCGGCCGCGGTGGCGCCATACACCGGCTCCACCCGAATGCCCTGCACGGCACTGGGGCGCACCACCAGATACTCACCGGGCAGGTCGTGGATGGGCACGTTGATGAAGGCGTCGGCGGGGCCGGCGTTCCTTCCGGCGGCTTCGGCGCATCGGGGAGGTCCGGGCGGCCCCAGAACGTCGATGCGAACGTCGGGATGCCGCGTTGCGCGTTCATCCACGCGACGAAGCTGCCCGACGAGTCGGCGCCGGACGCGCGCGTCTGCCCCGTGATCTCCCGGTAGGCCTTCGCGAGCTCGCCGTACGCCGCGGCGTCCGCCTCGTCGATCATCCACGGCATGCCGTGCGGCGTGCGCTGGCGTGCGTCCGGGACGTTGACCACCGTGTCGTGGCGTCCGAGCACGAGCGCCGCGATGAGCTGCGGGTGCGTGATCACGAAGTCCGCCAGCCACTTGCTCTCCGGCGCCAGCAGCGGATAGACGCCGGCTTCGTCCTCGAACTCCGGCCACCGGTGCGGGAAGTTCCGTTCCGGGTCGATGCCGCCGACCCAGTCCTCGCCGATGCGCCCGTCCGCGTCCGCATCGATGCCCTCGGTCCACACGGTCCACGTCGGAAGCTCTCCCTCAGCGGACTTCGGGGCGCGCATGAGGCGCGCATCGGCCGGGTCGGTGACGAGGGACGGCTTCGTCCACGGGATCGCCTCGCCCGCCTTGCGCATCTGCGTGACCAGCCCGTCGCC
>RFOC01000393.1 GCA_009926815.1 Planctomycetota bacterium | reverse complement strand
GAGGAAGCTTGGGGAGCGCCTGCAGACAGCCCTTGAGGATTTCGTCAGGGGCGTTGTCGCCGCCCATGACGTCCACGCCCAGTCGCATGGATCACTGGCCCGCGCGGGTCGTCTTCACCTGCAGGCCGGGGCGGACGTAGCCGCAGCCGGAGCAGGCGGTGTGGGGACGCTTGGAGGTTCCGCAGTTCGGGCAGAGCACGGTGTGCGAAGCCTTGAGCGCGTGGTGCGAGCGGCGACGGCGGGTGCGACCTGGAGACTGGCGGAAGGCTGGTGTCATGGCGTCCTCTGATTGCCCGGAGGTTTTCGCCTCAGGGGAACCCCGCAAGGTAGCCAAAACCGGGTTGATGTCAAGGCGAGGCATCGTCCAATAACCATTTCCGGACCATGGTCAGACCTCGTTCCATTCGTTCAGGGCATACTTGCCCGCGTCACCCGGCACCAGGCCGGGATCCGCACCCCTCCGCGAAGACCGGTCCACCTATGGATGCTCCTCCTCCCCCCGTGTTGAACGCTCCGCCTCCGAGGGCCGCCGCGCGCCAGCGAGGCTTCCTCCCTCCCAACGCGGTTCGCGCCTTCGCCTTCTGGGTCATCACGCTCTGCGTGCTGGTGAGCGTGGTGGCGTCCATCATGGCGATCTGGCAGTTCGCCCAGGATGGCGTGCTCTGGCGGACCATCGGCACTTGCGCCGTGATCGCCTTCGGGTCCATGGTCTTCGCGGTGGTGAACATGAGCTTCGGAGCGTCGGAGAGCGGGCACTGAATGACGTCGGATCCCGCCTCGTAGACTGGCCCGATGCCGAGGTTCGAACTCTTCACCGATGGCGCCTGCTCGGGAAATCCCGGGCCGGGCGGCTGGGCCTTCGTGCTTCGCGGGCCGGGAATCGCGGGTGATCTGGAGCGCAGCGGGGGAGAACCCGCCACCACCAACAACCGGATGGAGATGCTGGCCGTGATTCAGGGGCTCGAGGCCATCCCGGGCTCGGGCGAGGTGCGTCTGGTCTCGGACAGCGAGTACGTGGTCAAGGGCCTCAACGAATGGCTTGACGGGTGGAAGGCCCGCGGCTGGCGCACGGCGGCGAAGAAGCCGGTGAAGAACGACGACCTCTGGAAGCGGCTCGATGCGCTTCGGCAGACCCACCGCCTG
>RFOC01000392.1 GCA_009926815.1 Planctomycetota bacterium | reverse complement strand
GACCGGGCGACCTGGACGGCAGCGGCAGCGTGGACGCGGGCGACATCGGGTCGCTGCTGGTCCTCTTCGGCGACTGCCCCTGACTCACTCGGCCAGCCACAGGCCGAGCCAGACCGCGGCCAGTCCAGGGATCACGTTGGCGCCCAGGCGGACCGCCAGCTTGATCCACTTGCGGTCGTGCACGCACTCGGCCAGGTCCACCGTGACCGCCGAGAGCGTGGTGAGCGAGCCGCAGAGACCGGCGCCGAGCACCATGGCGGCCTGCGGATCGAGCCTTCCCGACTCCGCCCAGCCGGCGAGCAGCCCCAGCAGCAGGCTGCCGACGACGTTCACCGCCAGCGTGCCCCACGGGAACTTCGACTGCTCCAGGAAGACGCGGTTGATCGTCAGGTGAACGTACCCACCGAAGTGGAAGCGGATGAGCGTGCCCACGCCTCCGAGCACGGCGATGGCGACCAGTTCGAGCATCATGGCGTGCCTCGTCCTGCACCGCGCCGCCTGGCGCGGTGCGCCGAGAGCGTTCCGGTGACCAGCGCCACCATGGCACCGCCCACGAAGCTGACCGTGAGATAGATCGCGCCGAGACCCGCCTGGCCCGCTCGCATGAGGAGCACCCACTCGTGCACCACCGCGGAGAACGTGGTGAAGCCGCCGCAGAAGCCCACGCCGAGGAAGGGCCAGACCCACGATCGACCGCGACCTCGCACCTCGGCCGCCGCCACGATCCACCCCAGGATGCCCGAGCCCACCAGGTTGATGAGCATGGTGCTCCATGGGTACCGCGGATCCATGGCCGAGGGCTGTGGCATGCACTGCCCGATCAGGTGTCGCGCCAGGGTGCCCAGCGCGCCGCCCGCCGCCAGCTGAAGCGAGAAGATCAGTCGCTCGCGCCGCGTGCCTTCCATGACGCTCGCTCAGCGCTCCGCCGCGCTGGACAGCGGCCACGCCATCACCTGGGCCGGCTCGTGGGCCCGCTTCAGCACGCCCAGTCGCTGCAGCGTGTCCGACATGGCCTGCCAGCGCGCAGGATCCATGCTGCCGATGCCGTGTGCGCGGGTCCATGGCGTGAGCACCAGCGGCTTCATGCGATCGGCGGCGAGGTTCATGGCCTCCAGGCTCATGGCGGGATTCAGCGCCGCGATGCC
>RFOC01000391.1 GCA_009926815.1 Planctomycetota bacterium | reverse complement strand
CTCGCCGAGGTGGTGCAGCTGCTGCTGCAGGATGGAGAACCGAGGCTCGAGGCGCACTTCGTCGGAACGGAACAGTTGAAGGTCGCCTGAGGTGGGTGAAATTCCGGTCCTGAAACCGAGGGAAGTGGATGTGCTGTTGGCGCGTCGTGGATTCGTCGTCATCCGGAGCCGAGGATCGCACCGGCACTATCGCCATGTGGATGGGCGAAGCACCACGGTGCCGTTCCATGCGCGTGACATCGCCCCCACGCTCCTGCGCAAGATCGCGAAGGATGTCGGGCTGAGCGTCCAGCAGCTGCTCGGTTGGGAGCCCTGAAGGTGCTCGCAGACGATCCCGATTCGTCACCGCCCGCCACCGGTCACCGTGGCCGGCGGCTGGGCGCCGAGCTTCTTCAGCGAGGCGAGGTACTCCTCCTCGTTCTGTCCGAGGCCGTTGTACTTCCAGGTGGCGCCCACGCTTCCGTCGCCCTTGATCCACTGCAGCGTGACGAAGATCTCGTCGCTCACCTTCTCGCCCTTGCCCTCGATGCGACCGTCGCCGTTGGCGGGCACGCCGTCGATGGTGAAGGCGCGGAACGGAGGCGTGGCGTGGTTGTGCGTGCCGATGCTCATCTGGGGCAGGTCGGCGGGAAGACTGTCCTTCATGGTGCCGCTCCAGGTGCCGGTGCTGTCGCCCATCCACCACACCTCGCCCTGATCGGGATCGTCGCTCGCGTGCGCGAAGCGGCGCTCGACCGCCCACTCGCGCGTGGCCGGACCGGTGCTCACGCGCCAGATCCAGTCGGTGGTGCCCTGCGGCAGCTGCCACATGATGCTCGTGTCGCCGCCCGCGCCGAACATGGCCGTGTCGCCGGTCACCTTCGCCGTGCCCACGTACCACTCGCCCGGGCCCTCGTAGGGCATCGACTTGCAGCCCGCGGAAAGCAGGGGAACCGCGGTCAGCAGCAAGGCCGCCAGCCTCCGCGCCGCAAGGAACATGCCGAAACGCGCGAAGAAACGGGGTGGACGTTCGCTCATGGCCGCATTCTGCCCGAAGGGCATCCGTTCCGCCCGGGCAGGCGAAGACGGAAGGCCATGCATCGCACCCTTCGCACGCTTCGTTCGATTCACAGTCTCGCCCTCTTCGTGCTCGGCGGCTGCGCCATGACCGGCGG
>RFOC01000040.1 GCA_009926815.1 Planctomycetota bacterium | reverse complement strand
CGGTGGCTGGCCCAGTCCATGCAGTTGCGCGATCTGGGCGTCGGAAGCCGAGCGACCGGCGTGGACGATGGCGGCAGCGCCGTCGGCGTGTTCCGCGGCGCGAGCACCGGGGAACTCTGGCAGGTCCGCTGGTGGGGTCGCGATGGCCTCGCTCGAAGCCTGCCATCCACCAGCGCCGAGGTTCGTTACATCACGGACGAGTCCGGGCCGACCATCGCGGGCAATGGCTCGCGAATCGGGATCTCGGTGGATCCCATCAGCCCGCTGGCATGGTCCCTGGGCACCGCCGGTGCCTCGCCGGATTGGACCCTGTACGCCGGAACGGGCCCCACCCGGGTGCATGGGCTTTCGGCCAATGGCCAGGTCGCCGTTGGCACGCAGGGCGCGGTCAACACCAGCCAGGAACGCGCCGTTCGCTGGACCACCTCGGGCATCAGCATCCTCTCGGGCATCAGCACCAAGTCCCGCGCCCTGGGCACAAGCACGGATGGCGGCGTGGTGGGTGGCTGGCTCATGGAGGGCACCAGCAAGCGGGCGTTCCGCTGGAACGGGACCGCGGTGACCGCCCTTGACCAACTGGGCTCCACCCAGTCCGAGGCATTGGCGGTCAGTCGGGATGGCTCGCGCCTGGCCGGCTGGTCGTGGAACGGCAACGCCGACGAGCGAGCGGTCCTCTGGACCTCCACGGGTGCCGTGCAAAATCTGGGCACCATCGATGCCCACCTGGGCTCGATGCACAACTCACGCGCGCTCTGCATGAATGCCACCTCTGGCCTGGTGGGTGGCTACTCGCAGCTGGTTGGGACGCAGGCCAAGACGGCCTTCATCTGGCAGTCCTCCACCAACACCATGGTCAGTCTCATGGCGTACCTGCAGAGCCTGGGCGTTTCGGCCGGCACGCTGAGCGGGTGGAACTTCCACGAAGTCACCGGCATCTCGGCCGACGGCAAGAACATCGTCGGCAACGGGACCCTGGGCTCCGACACCTCGGTGCGCGGCTTCGTGTTCGCCGTGCCCGCGCCAAGCGTGGCCGCCCTGGCCGCGGTGGCGGGATCGCTGCTCAGACGCCGCCGCCGCTGAGGCACGCAGCCCATCGCGCAGCCAGCCACGGGACGGACGCCTACGCTCCGCCCCATGCTGCGTTGGTTCGCCACACCCGCTGGCCGCTTCCGCCTTGCCGCCATCGCCGAGGCCTGGTCGTGGGCGGGCCTGCTGATCGGCATGCTCTTCAAGCACGTGATCGTGCGTGATCCCATCGGCGTGCAGATCATGGGGCCCGTGCACGGTGCGCTGTTCGTGCTGTACGTGCTCTTCACCATCGAGGCCATGGTGCACCTGCGGCAGCCTGCCTGCTGCTGGGGCTGATCGCCGCCGTGCCACCGTTCACCACCTGGTGGTTCGAGCGATGGGTGCTCCGGCGAGCGGGCATCCTGCCAGGCTGACGCGCGCGGCCGCCTCGCCCCGGCCGCCAACGCCTTGCGGGGCATGATCGCGGCGTCGCTCGCGATGGCCGAACGGGGCGTGTCACTATGCTGGCAGGATGGCCACGGATGGCACACCTCCCGAGAGAGCGTCGGCACCCTCCGTGGAGGCACTGGCCCGGGAGATGGAGCGGCTGGCGGCGAGCGGGTCGCTGGTGCGCGAGTTCGACGAGCATGGCGAATCCACCTTCACGGCGGCCCAGCCGGCGTCCCTGCCCGTGGTGCTGGCGATCACGTTCGTGGGTTCGCTGGGCACCGGCCTGCTCTGGACCGGGGTGCCCTTCGTGGCTGAGCACGACTTCGGCTTCACGAAGGCACAGAACCTGTGGCTGGCGGTGGCCGAGGGTGCGGCCTACGTGGGCGTGGCGCTCCTCGCGGGCGGCCTGCTTCGGGCGATGGAGCGGCGGCTCTCGCCCCGCGCGGTGCTTGGACTGGTGCTGCTGGCCCAGATCCTCATCTGCCCGCTTCCATTCCTGGGCGCCAGCGGCGTGGTCGCGGCCGCGGTGGCCGCCAGCGCGGCGTCGGCACTGATGTGGCCCATCGTGGAGAGCTACCTCTCGTCGGGCCGGCACGGCCATCGACTGCGATGGAGCGTGGGACTGTTCAACATCGCCTGGACCACGGCCGTGGCGGCCACGCTCTTCCTGATGGCGCCCCTCTTCCAGACGCAGTGGACCCGACTCTCCGTGGTGGGCATCGGCCCCTGCGCCCTGATCGCCCTGGCCTGCCTCCGCTGGCTGCCCCCGCGACCGCCTCCGCATCTGGCCGGCGCCCGGCAGGCACCCGCACCCGCGGTGTACCGACCGCTTCGCGATGCCACGCGGCTGCTGCTGCCCACGTCGTACCTGCTGATCGGCGCCATCGGTCCCCTGCTGCCCTACGTCACCAGCCGACTGGAGGTGGCCGCCACCGCGGCCACGCCCCTGGCGGCCACCTGGCTCACGGTGCGCGTCTTCGCCATGCTTGGCATGTGGCGCATGCAGTTCTGGCACGGCAAGTGGTCCACGCTGCTGGTCGGTGCCGTGCTCATGGCCGCCGGATTCCTGGCCGCGGCGAGCGCCTCGAGCGTGTCGATGCTGATCGTGGCCCTGGCCGCGTTCGGCACGGGCCATGCCATCATCTACTACGCCAGCCTGTACTACGCCATGACCGTGGGCCATGCCGAGGTCGATGCCGGTGGCCACTTCGAGGCACTGGTCGGCGGCGGGTATGTGCTGGGGCCACTGGCCGGGCTGCTGGGTTCGGCCGTGGGAGTGGGCGAGCAGTGGTTCGCGATGGCCCTGGCGGCGGTGGCAGCGATGCTGGCGGCCCGGGAATGGCTGCGGTGGCGACGGGCCGTTTGCTGAATTTCCGAACAGGCATGCTTGGAATGACCGGGCCTTGGGCTACCTTGGGCACATGAAGTCCCTCGTCGCAATCGTCTTCCTGACCGCCATCGCGATCCTTTCGTGCCCCGCCCACGCGCAGAGCAACTGCGAACGCAAGGTGGCCGACCTGGATCAGAGCGGCTTCGTCGACGCCGGGGACATTTCCGTCATGCTGCTGCTCTTCGGCGAGGTGGACCCCTGCTGCGGACTGAACTGCGACGACGGCGATCCGAACACCGTGGACAGCTGCGTGAACGGGGTGTGCCAGCACATCAATCCCTGCGATGACGGCGTGCCGTGCACCATTGACACGATCGATCTGAAGACCGGCAACTGCACGCACACGATCCGCAACTGCGATGACGGCAACGGCTGCACATCCGACTCGTGCAACCCCATCACCGGGCAGTGCCAGCACACCACCGCGGGCCTCGGAACCGCGTGCTCCGACGGCAACGCCTGCACCTACGGCGACGCCTGCGTGAGTGGCACGTGCTTCGGCATCCAACGCAACTGCAACGACAACAATCCCTGCACGAACGACTCCTGCGATCCCGCGATCGGATGCATCAACACGCCGATTCCCGGCTGCGTGAACATGCTGCAGCCAAGCCGCATGACCGCACTGGCCCGTTGCGCCGACACCGTATGCGAGATCATGCCCAGCTGCTGCTCCGCCGACTGGGACGCCGTCTGCGGCTCGCTGGCCACCACGGTCGACGCCTGCGGTGACGCGGCGAGCGTCCAGGAGACCCTCGAGCGGGCGGCGGCGGACCAGGCCGCTGCTGCGGAAATCGCGGCGATCGACGCGGCACGGGCCCGCAACGCCGGGCCAGCTCGCGGGCGTTGAACCTGCCGAGGGCGTTCACTCCGCCGCGCCAGTCCTCGCGTTGCAGGCCTTCAGGGCCGCCAGCGCCGCTTCGCGCGCCTTCGCGTGATCCACGATGGGCGGCGGATAGCCGCTGCCCGCGGTGGCCAGCGGGGCTTCCCACGGGCGGTGCACCAGGTCGGCGGGCACCTTCGCCAGCTCGGGCACCCATCGCTTCACGTAGGCGCCATCGCCGTCGAACTTCTCCCCCTGCAGCATCGGGTTGAAGATGCGGAAGTAGGGCGCCGCATCCGCTCCGCAGCCGGCGCTCCACTGCCAGCCGAGCGTGTTGCTGGCCAGGTCCGCGTCCACCAGCGTGTCCCAGAACCAGTCCGCGCCATGCAGCCAGTGCTGTCGAAGGTGCTTCACCAGGAAACTGCTCACGCTCATGCGCACGCGATTGTGCATCCAGCCCGTGTGCCAGAGCTGCCGCATGCCCGCATCGATCAGCGGATATCCCGTGCCGCCGCGCTGCCACGCCCGCAGGGCCTTCGGGTCCTGCTGCCATGGAAAGTCGCGGAACTCCGGCCGAAGCGGATGCTCGGCCGTGGCCGGGAAGTTGGCCAGCACGTGCCAGCCGAACTCGCGCCACCCCAGCTCGGCACGGAACTTGTCGGCGTTGGCGCGAAGCGACTTGTCCCCGCCCTGCAGCCGCGCCTCCACCGCGTGCCAGACCCGTCGAGGCGAGACCTCGCCCCACGCCAGATGCGGACTGAGCATGCTGGTGCCCGGCGAACCGGGCAGATCGCGACCCACGGCGTAGTCGGCCATCGGACCCTGAAGGAACGCCTTCGCCTTCCGAGCGGCACCCGCCTCGCCGGGTTCCCAGGTGGCGGCCAGACCCGCGTCCCACGCGATGGCGGGCTGCAGTCCCAACTGGCCCACCGTCACGCCCGCAGGCCACGAGGCCGGCGCGGGAACGGCCTTGGGCGCGGGCTTGGGCGCTGCGGGCGCCTCCTGCGCCATGCAGTTCTTCCAGAACGGCGTGAAGACCTTGTACGGCACGCCGGTGCCCGTGCGGATGACCGCCGGATCGAACATGAGGTTGTTCAGGAAGCGATGCAGCGTGAGGCCAGCCGCCTCGCACGCGCGCTCGACGCGCGACTCCTCCTCGACCGCCCAGGGCTCGAAGCGGCGGTTGCACGCGATCGCGGTGGCCCCGACCTGCCTCGCGATGGCGATCAGTTCCACCGCCGGATCCGCCTGACGGATCACCAGCCTGGAGCCGGACGTCTCCAGCGCGGCCCGCAGCGATTCCAGCGAACGGTGCAGCCACCATCGGCTGGCACCCCCCGGCGCCCAGCGTCCGGCCGCCTGCGGGTGCCAGCAGTACACCGGCACCACGGGCTCGCGTGCCGCCACCGCGAAACCCATCGCGGGATGGTCATCCAGACGAAGGTCGTTGCGGAACCAGACGATCGTGCCCGCCATGGTCAGTCCCTCACCCTTCCAAGCTCGAACTCGAGCGCCTGCTCAAGCCGCGGCAGGTCGAAGCGGAAGCCATGCTCGAGCAGCCTGCGCGGCTGCACGAAGGCGCCGCGAAGCAGCAACTCGCGGCCCATCTCGCCGAACAGCATGCTCACCACGGCCGCAGGCAGCGGCGCCACGGCGGGACGCCGCAGCACGCGGCCAAGCGCGCGACCGAAGTCGCGATTGGACCGCGGATCCGGCGCCACCGCGTTCACGGGGCCGGCCACGCGTCCATCCCGAATGCAGTGCAGCACGGCGGCCAGCAGGTCATCGAGCGCGATCCAGCTCATGCCCTGATGGCCCGTGCCCACCGGGCCGCCCAGTCCCAGCGAGAAGGGCGTGCGAAGCCTGGCCAGCACGCCACCCGCCGAGGTGAGCACCAGCCCGATGCGGAGGTGCACCACGCGGATGCCCGCCTCCTGGGCCGGCATCGTGGCCTCCTCCCACGCACGACAGGTGTCGGCCAGGAAGCCCGTGCCCGCGGCGCTCGTCTCGTCCAGCGGCTCGGGACCTCGGGAGCCGTAGAAGCCGATCGCGCTGGCGGCGATGAGCACCCGGGGCTTCACCGGCAGCGCCGCCACGGCCTCGGCCACCTGGCGCGTGCCCTCCACGCGACTCTGGCGGATGGCTCGCTTGCGCTCGGCGCTCCAGCGGCCGTCGGCGATGTTCTCGCCCGCCAGATGCACCACGGCATCCACGCCGTCCAGGAACTCGGCGTCGAGCCGCCCCTGCCTGGTGTCCCAGGCCACGTCCAGTCGCTCCCGATCGGCCTGACCCCGCACGATGCGGCGCACCTGGTGCCCGCCGGTGGACAGGAAGGCGCAGAGCTGCCTTCCCACCAGACCGCTGGCGCCGCTCACGGCCACGCGAAGCGATTCGCCGCCCAGTTCGACATGCCGACGCAGGTCATGCGCGGTGCGCCGGTGTCGCCATGCGAACGTGCGCTCCAGATCCCCGCGGATCAGCGGACCGCCCACCAGCGCGCCGATCGCTCCCAGCGGAAGTCGGTAGGTCACGTGATCCTCGAGCGTGCTCCGGCCATCCTCGTGCGGCATGAAGCGGTGTTCGTGCACCCACTCCGCGAAGGGGCCGCGCTCCTGCCGGTCCACGAAGCCGCGGCCGGGCTCCACGCGCTCGTGCCTGGCCAGCCAGTCCACCCGAAGCGGTCCCTTGCGAAGCCGCAGCGTGACCGTGGAGCCATCCGCGATGCCGCCCGAGGCCGCCAGCACCCGCGCGTTCTCCCACGGCGGCACCAGTCTCTGCAGGGCACCCTCGCGGAAGTGCCACGCGGCAAGCGCGTCCACGGGCGCGGGCATGATGCTGGAGCGGACGAGCGTCGGCATGGGTGCACGCTACCGGAACGGCAGCGCCTCGGCGGGCTGGAGCCTTCGTCCACCCACCAGCATGTCACGCACATGCACGAAGGTGGCCGCATCGGTGGACTTTCGCGAAGCGTCGCGTCGCCGCAGCGAGCCCATGACCAGCTTCATCCTGGGGTTGGCACGCAGCCTGGCCTCGTGACGCTGCAGGAAGGCCCAGTAGAGCGGCGTGATCGGGCAGTCCTTCCCCGGCTTGAACGCGCAGCCGCCGCAGAAGTCGCTCATGCCATCGATGTAGGCGCTGCCCGCCACGTAGGGCTTGGTGGTCATCACGCCGCCCGCCGCCGGTGGCGTAGGTGGCCATGGCGAGCACGTTCGGCTCCACCACCCAGTCCCAGGCATCCATGTAGGCGATCCAGAACCAGTCCGCCAGCTCGCGCGCGTCCACGTCGAGCAGCGTGGCCAGGTTGCCCAGCACCATGAGCCGCGTGATGTGATGGCTCCATCCCTCGCTCCAGACATCCTGCACCACCCGGTCGAGGCAGTGCAATCCGCTCGCGCGGCCCCAGAAGGCCGGCGGCAGGGGCGTGCTCCCGCCGAGCGCCGCTGGCCGGGCACCACCATCGACGCCCTGCGGTGCCGCGGCCACGGGAGCCCAGGGTGCCCCCTTCCATCGCGAGAAGCCACCATCTCCCGGCCCCGCCGCCGCAGGCCACGCGTCACGGAAGCCATCCGTCTGCAGGTGCACCCATCGCACGAACTCTCGCCACCCGATCACCTGCCGGATGAAGCCCTCCTTGCTCTCGATGGGCAGCGCCATGGCGGCCACATCCTGCACCATGCGCCGCGCGGGCATGCGCCACAGGTTCATCAGCGGGCTCATGCGGCTGTGGAAGAGACCCCGACTGGCGATGCTCATGGCGTCCTCGAACGGACCGAAGTGCGGAAGGCACTCGGCCTTGGCCCACGTCCACAGCCTTTCGCCATCCTTCACCGTCGCCGGCAGCGCCTCCAGATCGAGCTCGCCCGGATGCTCGGAAAAATCCCGTTCCATGGTCGCCTGCACGCCCCGACGCAGCGCATCCATGGCGAAGCGCGGCGCCGCGGGCGCCGCCGGCGTGCCCGGCCATGCCTTGCGATTCTCGGTGTCGAAGCTCCATCGCCCCCCCTGCGGTTCGCCGGTCTCGTCCATGAGCAGGCCGGTCCGATGGCGCACGCGGCGATAGAAGGCGTCCATCGACCACTGCGTTCCCCTGCGGCATCCGGCGAAGTCTTCCGGCGCCGTCAGCCAGCCATCATGCGGCTGCACCTGCAGCAATCCCTCGTCCACCACGGCGCGGAACTCGTGGCGCATCTCGCGCTCGGCCCATTCGGTGGCCAGCATGGGGCCGCATGCCTGGGCCACCTGGCGAAGCAGCTGGACCATGGGTGCGTCGCCTCGCTCCACGCGCACCTCGAAACCCTCGGCCTTCAGTTCCTCGGCGAAGGCGCGCTGGTTGAGCAGGATCATGGCCACCCGCATGCGGTGGTACGGACGCCGCGAGAGCCACTCGCGGCTCTCCAGAAGCACCACGCCCGTGTCAGCCGGCGAGCGATCCGCCAGAGCGCCAAGTCCGCGGTGCAGCTGATCCGGGGCCACGAAGACCCAGCGTCGAGCACCTGCCTTGCGTGGACCCTTGGCCGAGGACACGCTCACGGTTTCGCACCAGTTTCCTCGCTGGATGCGAACCCGAACCACCGCCTCGCGTGCCGGCGACTCCGCTCACCGATAGCATTCCGCCATGGACCTCCACGCCACCATCTCGCAGCGGCTCCAGATGGGCCATCGTGCCGTCGAGGCCCTCGAGGGTCAGCCCCAGGCGATCGCGAAGGCCTGCGAGATGCTCATGCAGACGCTGGCCGGTGATGGTGCCGTGCTCACCTGCGGCAACGGCGGCTCGGCCGCCGAGGCCCTGCACCTGGCCGAGGAGCTGACCGGTCGATACCGGTCCAATCGGCCGGCGCTCCGGGCCCTGTGCCTGGCGGCGGATCCCACCGCCCTCACCTGCATCGCCAACGACTTCGGGTTCGATCAGATCTTCGCCCGCCAGCTGGAGGCGCTGGGACGCTGGGGAGACCTGCTGGTGCTCTTCAGCACCAGCGGCCGGAGCGCCAACCTGCTCAAGGCCCTCCATGCGGCCAAGGCCCGCGGCATCGCCACCCTGGGCCTTCTGGGCGGAGAGGGCGGTCCCGCCCTGCCGCTGTGCGATCACGCCATCGTGGTGCACGGCGTCGATGGCGCCGCGATCCAGGAGGCTCACCAGATGATCATGCACATCCTGTGCGAGGCGTGCGAGGCCCGCTTCCCGGCGAAGGTGCACGCATGAGCGCCATCGCCCCACGCACCGGCTCGATCGCCGGGTCGCTCGTCTGCCGAGGCCTGGTGCCGCTCTGGCTGGTCACCGGTGCCGCGATCAAGCTGGCCGAACGAAGCCCCATGCTGCTGCCCTCGCCCGTGCGCGATGCGCTCCAGGCCGTCGCCGGCGCCATGGGCCGCGGCTCGGAGGCGGAGTTCGCGGGATTCCTCGATGGCGCTCTCCGCGTGATCGTGGCCGGCGAGTTCACGCTGGCGGCGGCCATGATCGCCCTGCCGGTGTTCAGCCGACGCATCGCCATTCCGGTGCTCTCGCTGTTCGTGCTGATCCTGCTGCTGGTGGTGGCACGCGGCGAAGCCAGCTGCGGCTGCTTCGGCAGCAAGGGCCCCTCGCCCGCGGCGGTGCTTGCCGGCGATGCGCTGCTGCTGGCGCTGGCGATCGGGCTCAAGCCCCTTGCGCCGCGATCGACCCGCCATCACCTGACGCTCTTCCTGGTCCTGGCCATGCTGGGCTCGGGCATGGCGTTCATGGTGCCGGCCCGCGCGGGCGTGAAGGCGGCGTCGGCGCCTGCCGAGTCCGCCCCGATGCCGACCACGGCGACGACCGTGCCCTCGCCCGCCGAGGTGGCCTGGCCCCTGCCGCCCGCCCAGCTGCAACCGTACTACCTGCCCCAGTTCGAGCAGTGGGTCGGGAAGCGACTGCGGGAACAGCCCATGGCGGCCCTGCTCACGCCAACGCCGCCGGCGGACCTGGAGAGGGGCCGCTGGATCGTGATGTTCTTCCGCGAGGATTGCGAGCACTGCCATGCCGTGCTCGACCGGCACTTCAGCCCCAAGGTGCCGCTCCGCACGCTGCTGGTGAGCGTGCCGGACGCGGATCCCGCGGCCGCCCTGCCCAATCCCTGCGGCGAATGCCAGCTTCGCACGCTGCCCAAGGGACCGGACTGGATCATCGGAACCCCGGTGCTCCTCTCGGTGCAGGACGGCGTGGTGAAGGGCCATGTCGGCGGCACCGACGCCGAGGACCCGGACAAGGTGCAGGCGCTCATCGAGTTCCGCTGAACGGGGCCGTCAGGCCTCGGGCAGGAAGCGGATCTCGTGGACGGCCACCTCGAGCTGCCGGCGCCCCAGCAGGCAACGTCGACGACGCGTGTCGCTCGCCCGGATCGCCCGGACGCAACGCTCCACCTGTACCTCGCGCGCCCGCCGGGCGTGCAGCCGCAGGGCCTGCGCCAGCACCTCGCGCGGTGCCTGCCGCAGCGCGGCCCGTTCCCATGGACCCTCGCCCGGAAGCAGCGATCGCGCCGCCCGCGCGAGAAGGCTCGCCGCAGCCCGCACGCGACGACCGGCGCGGCTGGCCCGCACCGCGGCGCCGGGCGCCATGGCCTCCAGCTCGGACACCACGCGATGACGGATGCGGCCCCTGGCCCGTTCCATCCCCGCATTGCCTGGGTCCTCACGCCATGGCACGCCGCACGCCTCCAGGAGACCGCGCAGTTCGCCACGGGAACGCTCCAGCACGGGCCGCAGCAGGCGGACGCCGGGAACGATCCGCCGAGACGCGGGCATGCCGCCGGCCGCGCGAGCACCACTGCCTCGCGCCAGACGCATGAGCATGGTCTCGAGCTGGTCCTCGGCGTGATGGGCCATGAGCACCACCGCCGCGCCGAAGGTCCCGGCCATGGCCGCCAGGGCTCGGTACCTCTCGCGGCGAGCCGCAGCGGCGATCTGCCCACCGGACCGGACCTGCACGCGTTCACGCAACACCGGCACGCCAAGCCAGGCACCGATCCGCTCCACGAACGCGGCATCCTCGGTCGAGCCTGGGCGCAGTCCATGATCCACCGTGGCCAGCGCCACGCGCCATCCGCCCCGCGCGGCCACCGCCACCGCGAGCAGCGCCAACGCCGTCGAATCCGCTCCTCCACTGGCAGCCACCAGCACCGAGCCTCCGTGCGGAACCGCCCGAAGGGCCCGCTCGACCACGGGGGCAAGCGCATGCCGGCCCGCCCGGCGCAACGACGCGGATCGATCCGGCAGGATGTCCTCGGCCAACCTCATGGTCGCGAGGCGACCGTGGATTCCGGCTCGAGGGTCGGCCCCACGGCGGGCGAGATCTCCATCTCGGCTCGGAGTTGGCCTGGCTCCGGCTGAGCCACGCGCCAGGCCACCACATCCGCGAGCCCGGCCCACTCCGCCATCAGCCGGAAGCCGTCGGCGCATCGACCTTGCTGGGCTCGCTGGCCAGCGCACGCCTGCAGCGCCCGGGCCAGCGGCGCTCCCTGCATGAAGCCGCTCCGAGTCCACTGCGGCGGACCGGTCAGGGCGAGGGGCGGCGCCGGATGCTCCTCCAGCGAAGCCACCACTCGGTCCAGCCAGGGGCGATCGTTCGCGTACACGCGCCACCCACGCTCCTTCGTGCAGACGGTGCGAGCGTGCAGCTCCCCGGCCATGGGGCAATCCAGGCCTTCCATCAGCCGGGGCGCCAGGCCGGTGCCGGTCAGATCCCTCGGCGACTCCAGGCGTCGAGCGCTCCGGGCCAGGGTCATGGATGGCGTCGAAACACCTGCCTGCCGGGCCATGGTCATCAGCATGGCGTCGTGGGCGCCGGGCGCCACCGACGGGTCGCGGATCTCGTAGGCCACCGCCACGGCGACGCATCCCTCTCGGCCGGGCCCCGCCAGCACCGCCATGCGGTCACCCAGCGTCCGTCGCACGTCATCGGGCAGTCCATGGGGCGCCAGCGGCACCAGGGCCGCGGGCAGCGGCTGCACCGGCATCGGCTGCATCCAGCAGGCCACGGTCTCCTCGGGCATGACCTCGAGCATGACGGAGGGTTCGGGGCCATCGATCACCGCCCCCAGTGGATCCGCGTCGAATCGCCCCTGCATGCGCACGCGGAGACCGTTGGCGCAGGGCTGGATCGCCCAGATGGATCGGCCGCCGCCCCCACCCTCATGCCGCACGGCCACCACCACGGCGGCGTCGTCATCCGGCGACAGATCCTGCGGCAGCGCCGACCGCAAGCAAGGCATGTCGCCCTCGCAGCCCACCCGGTGCATGTCCCGGAGCAGCGTGCTCGCGGGGTCATCGGTGACCAGCACCCAGGGTCCATGTCGAGAACCCACCAGTCCCAGGCGTGGAATCTCGAACCGCCCCGAGCCGGTCACGCGCCCACCCATCGCCTTCAGCAACTGGCACGCCTCGCCAGGCGCAATCTCGAGGGCCAGAACCCACTCCGCGCGATGCGTGTCCGTGCGGATGACCAGCGATGCATCTCGCCCCGCGCAGCGGTCCAGGAGCGCTTCAGGCTTCATGCCCGCGATCGCCGCGGCCCCGCTCCAGGCATCGGCAGCCCCGGCGGACCGAAGCAATCCGGCCACGGCCTGCTGGAGCATGTGCGACCCCGGTCCTGCGGTCCCCTGCAGACCGCCACGCACCT
>RFOC01000390.1 GCA_009926815.1 Planctomycetota bacterium | reverse complement strand
GAACCCCGAGCCCGTGTCCTGCAACTGCAGCCAGCTCATGCGCACGGCGGACTGCTTGGAACTGGCCGACAGGGTGAGGGCCAGCCCGCTCTGCGCGGCACCGGTGGCCGAGCGGAACGCGACCTTGCTGTAGAAGGTGTTGGTGGCGGCATACGCGCCGTACTGCGCGGGGCTAAGCGGCGACGAGCCGTTCGTGCCTCGGTTGTTCCAGAGCGCCGCATTGGTCTCGCCCGCGACCTGTCCAACCGTCGCCGAGAACACCTGCGACGAGTAGGTGCTGCTGGCAATCGCGTTCGACATGCGGAACACGTTTCGCGTCCCGTTTGCGTCGCTCACCTGCTTGACCTGCTGATCCCATTTGCCCACCGTGGTCGCGCTGGTAAAGGCATCGCGCGTGGTCCAGCCGTTCTGGCCGTCCACGGTGCCCGCGAGCGTGCCGCTCTGGGCGCCGCTCGGCAGCCAGGTCGTCGAGAAGGTGTCCCAGTAACCGGCGCTCGCCGCGCCCGCCATCGCCACTGCAACCACGCCACTCAGAGTCATGCTGATCTTGTTCATGTGCGAACTCCTGCGGGGCCGCGCCCCGCACATCGCATCCCGCTCCCGGCGGGCATGCCACGCCGAAACCGTCGGCTGCGGCCCTGATCCCGGCCCCCCCAACGGGGGGCAAACGCGAGCCGGCCATGTCATAGGTCCCCCAATCTGGGGGTGCCGGCTCACTCTGAGAAACGCAAAACCACCGGGCCGCCCATCACCCAATCGGACAAATTGTCACGCTTCCGTGCTACAGGCGGCAGAGGCCTGAAAATGCCGTTTCCTGCACCCAAAGCCGAACCAGATCTCTACCGTTTCACCCGGAATTGCCCGACCGAAGGCTTCGCTCTCCGCCTGCCCGCATCCCAGGCTCACCCGTACGCCGGCCAGCTCACGCCCTTCAGGAACTTCTCGTACCGCTGCCAGCGGTTCACGCTGCTCGCGTACAGCGGCCGGTTCACCTGGTCGTAGCTCAGCGTGCGAACCGTGCGCTTGCTCTCGTGGAAGCGCGTGCAGCCCTCGTCCCACGGCAGGCCCAGGAAGTCGATGAACCGCGGGAACTGCGTGCCCGGGTCGGTCACCACGTCCTCGTAGCGCACGTCCAGAATGGGCAGGTCGGTCTCGCGCTTCCAGTGCTCC
>RFOC01000389.1 GCA_009926815.1 Planctomycetota bacterium | reverse complement strand
CAATGGTGCCACCCATGAAGACCCGAAATGCCGTCGGAGCGCTCGCGGCGGCCGTCTGCTACACGCCGCAAAAAGCCACCCGCGGGTGGGCGTGGCAGACCTACTGGCTGGCCCAGGCCTCGGTCTGTTGGCTGGTTCTTCCCGTGGGGGTGGCCTGGCTGACCATCCCTGAAATCGGAACCGTCCTGCGCGAGGCTCCGCGCGAAGCGATGGCGCGGTCGTTCCTGCTGGGTGCGCTTTACGGGGTGGGCGGGACGGCTTTTGGTCTGGCCATCCGCTCGATCGGGTTCTCCCTCACGTATGCCATTGCCATCGGCATATCCTGCGTGCTCGGCACGCTGCTGCCGCCGCTGGTGGCGGGGGAGTTGGCGGACGTCTTTCGCCGTGCCGGCGGGGTGTGGATCCTGGGGGGTCTGGCGATCGGCGCGACCGGCATCCTTCTCAGCGGGATGGCCGGGCGGGGCAAGGAGAACGACGTGGGCGGCGCGCAGCCGGGTTTCGACCTGCGGAAAGGCCTGCTCCTCAGCGTCCTCGCCGGCGTGCTCTCCGCGGTCTACGGGTTTTCGCTGGCCGCGGGCCAGCCCTTGGCCGATGTGGCGGCGCGGCACGGCGCGGGGATTTTCGAGGGGAACATCATCTATATTTTTTCCAACAGCGGCGCGTTCCTCACCACGGCGGTCTACTGCCTGTGGCTGCATTTCCGCCACCGGACCCTCGGTGAGTATTTTGAGCTGCCCTCCGGTTCGCACCGCACGAGGCTGACCGCCAATTTCGGCCTGGCCCTGCTCACCGGGTGTCTCTGGTACGGGCAGTTCTTCTTCTACGGCCTCGGTCACGTGCGCATGGGCACCTTCAAATTCAGCAGCTGGGGCATCCACATGATCATGCTCGTGCTGTTCAGCACGGTGATTGGCCTGCTCCTGCGCGAGTGGGCCGGTTGCCGTTCCCGCACGCTCGCCCTGCTCGGCGCCGCGCTGGCGGTCCTGCTGGTGGCGGTGCTCGCGCTGACCTACGGGAATTACCTCGGGGACCTCGCGTCGGCGCATTGAGGCGGTCATGATGAAGCTGGCATCCCCGCCGGGTCCCGAACTGGTCCTGAAGTTCTCGTGCGCCGACCGGGTCGGCCTGCTGGCCGGGCTCACCGGGTTCTGCGCCGCGCGCTCGCTCAACCTGCTCGAGGCCAGCCAGTT
>RFOC01000388.1 GCA_009926815.1 Planctomycetota bacterium | reverse complement strand
GCCGAGGGAACGCCGCAGGGCTGAGGCCCGCAAGGATCGCCGCCATGAGGAACATCAACTTCTTCGAGCGTCACTTCGAGAAGATCGCCTTCGGGGTCGTGGGTCTGGGCATGGCCGCCTGGGTCGGCTGGGACCTCATGGATTGGGGGCAGGGCACCGTCAAGCTGGGTGGCCGAGAAGTCCGGCTCGCCCAGGTGGACGTCGAGCTTCGCAAGAAGGCTGACGCGGTGGCCACGAAGCAGCAGGCCGCCGAAGTTCCCGAAAGCCTGGGATTGAACGAGGCTGGTGCGGCGTCGGATGCCAGCGACGAGGATCGCGAGAAGGCCATGGCCCGGATTCGCCAGGATGCGCAGGCCAAGGCCAACGAGGCGTTTGGTGCAAGCGTGTCGGGCAAGGGCCCGCTGCCCAAGGCTGGGCCTGCCGTGGCCTCGCGCCTGTTCAGTTCGGATCTTGCGGGTCGTGAACGCTGGTATCACGAACCCAAGTTCGGCCCCGTCTCCATGCTCAGCCCGGTCCTGCAGTGGGAGGGCTGCGTCGCCGTGCCCAAGGACGCGAAGGCGGCAGCGGGGGCATCCGGCGACAAGAAGGAGACCGATCTCGATCGGTTCCTGCAGTCGCTCGACCATCGGCCGGGTTGGCCCAAGGGCGACCGCAACGTCATCTGCGCCATGCCGGCCGCCACGGTGGACCTGAAGTCCATCCGCGACGAGTTCAAGAAGGCCCAGGAGAAGGCCACGCCATCCCGGGCGGCGGTGCCTGCGTCATGGCGCAACGGCACCATCACCATCATCGACGTGGTCTTCGAGCGGCAGGAGCGGCAGCCCAACGGAAGTTGGGGGAAGAGCACGCTGGTTCCCGTCCTCGCTGCGGAGGGCCGGCGAGTCTTCCGGGACGAGGACATCAAGGATCCCGCGACGGTCTTCGAGGCCATGCGGAGCGACCCCGCCTTGCAGCGGAAGATCCTTCAGCCCGGTTTCTTCGAGCTTTCCGGCGGCAAGGTGCCCAACCCGGCCGCCTCCGGTTCGGCGCAGGCCGTGCAGGCCTCCGAGCCCACCGAGTTGCTCGAGCTTCGTGCCAGGCTCCGCAAGGTCGAGGCCGACAAGACCAAGACCGAGAGCGACCTCGCTGCGGCCGGAGGCGAGTACCGCAAGCCGCCGTCCGGCGGCAAGGGTGGCGGTGATTCGGGCAAGGGTGGAGGC
>RFOC01000387.1 GCA_009926815.1 Planctomycetota bacterium | reverse complement strand
TTCCGGGTGGGATCCTTTTCCGCGACGAACTTGGCGAAGCGTGCGTTGAACAGGCCGGTGATCGCGGTGCTCCGGGCCTCGTCCTGCACCAGGCTGTCGAGCGAAACCGGGAGATTGGGCATCTTGATGGTCTCTTCCGCCACCCGGTCTGCGAGATCGCGATCCACCTCGGCAGCGGCCAGGATCAGCACACGCCTGGCCAGCATGTCGTTGGGCTGGGCGGTCACGCGATCCGCAAGAAGCTTCACCACACGCTGCTGCCACTCGAGTCCCTTCCCACCCAGCAAGGCGAGGGCCAACTGGAAGGTGCCATCACGACTCTGGATGGCCTTGTCCTCCTGGGCGAGAAGTTCGGTTCGGACGGCATCCACCGCCTCGGGCGTGATGCCAGGTTCTTTCCGGGCCAACTGACCCGAGAGCCGCTCGAGACGGCCCAGGCGCCAGGCGGCTCCATCAGGGTTCGCCTTCCGTGCGGCCTCGATGGTGGCATCAAGTTCCGTGAAACGCTTCCGCGCATCCACGACCCGGTTGTCCGTCAGGAGACGCTGGGCGGCCTCCAGCTGCGACCGGATCAGGTCAGACCACGCCGCATCGAACTTCGGATCCTTGTCGACGACCTCGCGAAGCCAGGTCTCGGCCTGGGACCGCTCGGCCTCGGTGATCGTGGTGCTTCGGCGGGTGAAACCGATCGCCTTCCATCGCTTGAAGCGAATCTGCTCTGGCGCTTCGGCCGGCACACGCTCCGCAGCCTGCTCGGCCTCACTCGAGAATTCCCGCCAGAGCGCATCGGAATTGAAGGCGACATTCCGGTCGTAGAGGGTCTCCATGGCGCGCATCCACGGACCGGGATCCGACGGCGTGGCGCGACCCCGCTGGAAACGCACGCGAATCCACTGGTTGTAGAGGTCGCGGGCCTCCTCGACGGGACCACCTGCTGAAGCACCCGATCCATCGCATCGAGGTACTCGGCGTTGGTCTGCTGTCTCGAGACGGCCCGGCCGTAGGCGGAGAGGGCCTTGCGGTAGTCCCCTTCCTTCTCGTACCGCTCGCCCGCGGCGAAATTCCGGGAGGGTGCCGAACTCCTCTGCCAGACGAGAACCCCGCCGACCAGCATGGCCACCACCGCCAGAACGCCGAGAAAGATGAGCAGGAAACGGACGTTGAGCTTGGAGGCCATGGTCAGGACCTTGCAGGAAGGGG
>RFOC01000386.1 GCA_009926815.1 Planctomycetota bacterium | reverse complement strand
GTGGCGGCGTCAGTGCCCGGCTTCGATGGCTTCGAGGGTTGGGGCATGCGGGCACCTGCCTGGAAACTACCGGGGAACCTTCGCATGCTCGTGCCCCGCTGGCCCCAAGCAAAAGCCCCCCGGCGCTTGCGCACCGAGGGGCTGGGAGTTGGAACCCGCCGCGCGTGCGCGGCAGGAGGATGCGTCAGGGTGAGGTGAATCAGGCCTTGCGACGGCGGGCCACCAGCCCCGCCAGACCGACCAGCGCTGCGGCGCCAGGGGCGGGCACGGCCGCGAACGACACATCCAGCACCGTGCCGGACTGGATGCCCGGTCCGAAGCTGGTGAACGAGAGCAGGTAGTACTCGCCGGCCTGCGTGGCCTGCAGGTTCAGCACGCTGTTGCTGCCATCCATTTCCCAGTAGGTGACCGGCGGCACGCCAGCACCTCCCACCAGGTCGATGCGAAGCCAGCCGTAGTAGGTCGGGCTGCCGCTCCAATTCATGGTCACCGCCTCGGAGGCGGTGAATGCCTGACGGAAGGTGATCTGGGGGTTGTTGCCGTTGGCCAGCGAGGCGCTGGAGAAGTTCGTGGTGATCGAGAAGCCCGAGCTCGAGAATGCCGTCGCGGACGCGGAGCCATAGGTGGCATCGCTGAAGTTGACAGCACCGTCGACGATGGCACCGTTCGTGCCCGCCAGCAGTGGGTTGCTGCCAGTCTCGTAGTTGTACGCACCGATCACCTCGAAGCGGCACCACGAGAACGGGTCGGTGTTCCCACCGAAGGCGGACACGCCGGCCTGGGCGGACAGGGTGCCGCCGAAGAGCATGGACGCGGCAGCCGTGCGAACGATCAACTTGGTGCTCATGGAAGACTCTGGGCCCATGGCCCGCTGCATCCCCGCGGAACACGGGGGCAGGGACGGCCGAAACCCTCGGCGAGAGGCCCGAACCCGCGAAAGCCCACGAGGGCGACTGCAAAGGTCGGGAAAACTGGCAAAAGTGACCGCCGGAAATCGTCGGCGACGACCCATTTGCCACCCCGACCGCACAACATCGCTGCAAGTCGACTGCTCAGAATTTCGGACGGGAACGAAGGGAAAGAAACAGCCGGAGGGAGCCGGCAGGCTCACGTTACCCCCGATTCGGCTCAGTGCAAACCGGCCGAAGTCAAAAGGGCCGAAATTGACCCGATTGGGGGGGTTCGATCCCTCAGAGGGCG
>RFOC01000385.1 GCA_009926815.1 Planctomycetota bacterium | reverse complement strand
AAGTACGACGCCTGCCGCGTGGTCTTCATGAAGTTCGTCAGCAACAGCCGCCAGGTGCCCGAGGCCCTGCAGCTGCTGCCCATGAGCCTGCCGGCCGGCACGGCGAGCGCCGGCGCCAAGGATGCGGCCCTGTACGAGTTCACCCCCGATGCAGGCCAGCTGCTGGGCGAGCTGCTGCCGCGCACGGTGAAGGTGAGCCTGTTCCAGGCCATCATCGATGCCGTGGTCAGCGAGAACGTGATGCGCATGGTGGCCATGAAGAGCGCCACGGACAACGCGGCGGGCCTGGGCCGGACGCTCAACCGCAGCTACAACCGTGCCCGTCAGGCCCGCATCACCACCGAACTCACCGAGATCGTCTCCGGCGCCGCGGCACTGGAGTGAGCCGGTCGGCCGGGCCTTGGGCTTGAAGGCTCAGGCGTGCGCGGGTCAGGGCTTGCGGCCGGGAGCCGCAGCGGCCGGTGCGGGCACGCCCTTCTCCACGCTCTGGTGGTCCTTCTCCCACTTCTTCAGCCCGCCCTCGAGGGTGTAGACGTTGTCGAAGCCCAGTTCCATGAGCCGCTTGCTGGCCGCCTTGGCGATGGTGTCGTCCTCGCCGCCGTCGTAGACCACGAAGCGGCCGTAGCCCTTGAGCACCACCTCGGCCTCCGCGGTCATGCGCGGGAAGGGCAGGCTGATGGCGCCCGGGATGTGGCCCTGCGCGTATTGCGTGGCGGGCCGCGGGTCCACCCAGGCGGTCTCGATCGGCTTCTCGAAGAGTCCCGCGGACTCGTTGCTCCTCTCCAGTGCCTCGAAGGGGGTGACGTACTGCAGGTCACGGTCGCTGGTCTTGCGGGTGCATCCACCGATCGCCGCCATCAGGCCCAGTGCGGCCACGAGCATCTCGATCTTCATGCGGCGGATTGTGGCGTCCACCGCCCCGGGCGCCAACCGCGGCCCTCAGGCGGCGCTGGCGGGATTGGGATCGCTCTCGCGGATGGCCGCGGGTCGACGCGCGGGGCGGGTCTTGAGCACCTGGAGCCATTCCTCGTCGCGGAAGCAGTGCAGGCCCGCGTCGCGGCCCAGCATGGCCAGCCGCTCCCGGCTGCGAATGCCCAGGGTGTCATGCAGGAACCGGATGTGCCACTCCACGGCTCGCTTGGTGCGGAAGATGCGGCCCGCGATGTCGATGTTGCTGAGGCCCATGCTCACATGACGCAGCGTGTCGAGCTGG
>RFOC01000384.1 GCA_009926815.1 Planctomycetota bacterium | reverse complement strand
ATCGAGACCGCGGCCGACGTGGCCGCCCATCTGCTCACCCTGGTTGCGATGCAGCGCCACGCCTGGAGCCAGGGCCTGCCGGGTTTCACTGAATTTGTGCTGCTGCCGTTTGTGGGGCTGAATGCGCCTGCTGTTCTGCGACGTCAGGTGGGCCGCGACCAGCCCGATCTGCAGGCGATGTTGGTGCTGACGGCCCTGGCCCGACTGCTGCTGGGTCCCTGGATCCGCCACCACCAACCCAGCTGGGTGAAGCTGGGGCTGGAAGGTGCCGCTGAGGCCCTGCGTTGGGGTGCCGATGACCTGGGTGGCACCTTGATGGAAGAGCACATCACCACCATGGCCGGAGCCAGCGGCGGCACCAATCAGGAGCCCCAGGCTCTGGAGGCGGCGGCAGCCCGCGTCGGGCGCCGGGTGCGGCGGCGCAACACCACCTATGGCGAGCTGCCATGAGGGTGCTGCCCTGGCGATTGGTGCCCAGGCGAGTGCTGTTGCCCAACACGGCGGCCGCCGCGGCCGCTCTGCTGCTGGTTCCGGCCCTCGCCCTGCTGTGGGCCATGGCTCGCCCCTCGAAGCCCGCCGTGGTGGCCTGCGTCGAGCTCGTGCGCGTGTTCGAGAGCCTCGACCAGTACAAGGCGGGCAAGAACCGCATCATGGAGATGATGAAGGAGGAGCTCGCCAAGAGCAGCGTGATCCAGCAGGAGGCGCAGGCGCTCCAGGCCGAGCTCGACAACTACAAGCCCGACACGCCCGGCTTCCACGAGACCGGACGCAAGATCACCGAGAAGATGAGCAGCCTGATGGTGCGCGAGCAGTTCCTGAAGGCCAAGGAGGCGAACGAGTTCGAGATGCTCGTGCGCGACACCTACCTCGCGGTGAAGGCCTCGCTCGGAGGCTTCTGCAAGACCAACGGCATCGACATCGTGCTCGTCGACGACGCGTCGGCCCCGTTCTCGAGCGAGGATCGAAGGCCGATCTTCGATCAGATCTCCGGACGCCGCATCGTGTGGTTCGACCCCACGCTCGACGTGACCGACGACCTGATCAAGTCGATGAACCAGGCGTACGCCGCCGGCGGCGGCCAGGCGCCGGCGCCCGCGGCGGGGACGCAGAAGTGAGCCGGCCGCCGGCGACGGCGGCCGAACTCGCGGCACTGGTCGGCGGGCGGCTCGAGGGCTGCGCCGTGGCCCCGGTGCGCGGCATGAACTCGATCGACGAGGC
>RFOC01000383.1 GCA_009926815.1 Planctomycetota bacterium | reverse complement strand
CCATCGAGGGCGGCGCCCTTGCCGTGGTGGTGAAGAAGGCGTTCGCGGACTGCGGCGTGAGCCCCTTCGAGCTCAACATGGCGGTGGCGGTGGTGACCGCCGCGCCCAACGTGGCCAACCTCACCAGCTTCGCGTGGGCCGGCCTGGCCCGAGGCCGCCGCAAGGTGCCCTTCATCGCGTGGCTGCAGACGGCCACCGCGGCATGCGTGGCGCTGATCGCCGCCATGCCGGAGAACCGGATCGGCCTCTGGGGCCTCTGCGTGCTGGCCACGCTGGCCCGGGTGGCCTGGACGGGCGTGGTCACGCTGCGGGCCGCGGTCTGGCGGGCCAACTACCCGCGCGAGGCACGGGCCCGCATCGCCGGCAACATGGCCACGGTGCAGTCGCTGGTGCTGGCGCTCAGCAGCTGGGCGCTGGGGGCGGGCATGGATCTCTCGCCCCGCAGCTTCCACCTGCTCTTCCCCGCCCTGGCGCTGCTGGGCATCGTGGGCAACGTGCTCTGGCGCCGGGTGCCCGTGCGTCGCGAGGGCCAGACGCTCCGCGCCGAGAGCGACGAGGCGGGCGGCTCCTCCGCCATCGACCCCGGGTCGATCGTGCGGACGCTCCGCCAGGATCGACCCTACGCGCGGTTCATGCTGTGGATGTGGGTGTTCGGACTGGGCAACCTCATGATCGGCGCCCCCATGGCGATCGTGCTGGAGGACGATCTGCACGCCACCTACACGCAGGGCATCCTGGCGACCACGGTGATCCCCCTGGCGGTCATGCCCTTCGCCATCCCGTTCTGGGCGCGGCGGCTGGGCCGGCTGCACGTGGTCGACTTCCGCGCACGCCACGGCTGGACCTTCGTGGTGGCCACGGGCACGCTCTTCCTGGCGTCCTGGCTGCACTCGATGACGCTCTTCTACGTGACCGGCGCGCTCCTGGGGATCGGTTTCGCGGGCGGCAGCCTGGCCTGGAACATCGGGCACCAGGATTTCGCGCCCGCGGAACGCGATGCGGAGTACATGGCGGTGCACGTCACGCTCAACGGGCTGCGCGGACTGGTCGCCCCGTTCCTGGCCGTGGGCCTGTACGAGGGCCTGCGGCACCTGAGCCTGGCCCCATGGACGTTCTTCGTGTGCACGCTGGTGAACGTGGTGGGCGTGTGGGGCTTCATCCGCATGCGAAGGGACCGCCGACACCGCCCCGCCACCGTCGTGGCCGCCTCGGCCTGAGGGGTTTCCCGC
>RFOC01000382.1 GCA_009926815.1 Planctomycetota bacterium | reverse complement strand
TGGGCGGCATGCCCATGACCTCGGTCATCGTCCGCAGCTCGGTCAACGCGAACGCCGGGGCCCGCACCCGGCTCTCGGCCATCTCCCATGGCGTGCTGCTGGTGGTGTGCGTGTTCGCCCTGCCGACCGTGCTCAACCGCATTCCACTCTCCGCCCTCGCGGCCATCCTGGTGGTCACGGGCTTCAAGCTGGCCCACCCGTCGATCTTCCGCAGCATGTGGAGGGAGGGCGCGAACCAGTTCGTGCCCTTCGTGGTCACCGTGAGCGCCATCGTGCTCACCGACCTGCTGCTGGGCGTGATGATCGGCCTGGCCGTGAGCACGCTCTTCCTGCTGCAGAGCAGCCTGCGCCGCGGCATGACGATCGTCGAGGAGGAGCACGCCGGCGGCATGGTCCACCGGGTGGAACTGGCGAACCAGGTCAGCTTCCTGAACCGCGCTGCGCTGCAGGACACGCTGGCCCGCTATGGTCGCGGCGACCAGGTGGTGATCGATGCCCGCACCACGGACTACATCGATCCGGACATCCTGGGCCTGATCCGCGGCTTCCGGGACGAGACGGGCCCCGCTCGGGGCATCAGCGTGAGCCTGATCGGATTCCAGGACCGCTACCAGCTTGGCGACCGGATCCAGTACGTGGACGTGAGCACGCGAGAGGTCCAGTCCAGGATGACGCCGGAACGCGTGCTGCACGTGCTGCGCGAGGGCAACGAGCGATTCGTCTCGGGGCGCCGACTGCACCGCGACCTGGCCCGGCAGGTGGATGCCACCAGCGAAGGCCAGCACCCCATGGCGGTGGTGCTCAGCTGCATCGACAGCCGAGCTCCCGTGGAGATGCTCTTCGATCTGGGCATCGGCGACGTGTTCAGCTGCCGGCTGGCGGGCAACATCGTGTCGCGCGAGGCCCTGGGCAGCATGGAGTTCGCCTGCAAGGTGGCCGGTGCCAAGCTGATCATGGTGCTGGGTCACACCAGTTGCGGCGCCGTGAAGGCCGCCTGCGACTTCGTGCACCAGGGGACCGATGTCCGTCAGGCCACGGGCCTGCAGAACCTTCCACACGTGGTCGATCCACTCCGCGAGGCCGTGACCCTGGAGACCCGGGAGCGCATCGACAGGACATCGGGCAACGCCGACTTCGTGAACCGGGTGGCCTCGCTGAACGTGGGCAACGTGATGCGCCTGATCCGGGAGCAGAGCCCCACGCTCCGGGAGATGCTAGAGCGCGGCGAGA
>RFOC01000381.1 GCA_009926815.1 Planctomycetota bacterium | reverse complement strand
CCAGGGTGACCGAGCTCACCTTCAGCCCCTCGGCGTTCAGGTTGAGCGAACCCACCGGGTCCTGGATCGGCTGCATCGAGAGCGTGGCCACGGCCTCGGCCCGTCGCTGGGCCATGTCGGCGAACTTCAGGTCCACGCGGATCCGCTGGATGTCCACCAGCCGATCCGGCGGCCAGTGCCTGAAATCGGCGCCGGTGGCGGCATCGAAGGCGGCCTTGCCCTGCGTGGGTCCGCCCGCGGGCTGGTCCCGCTTGCGGGGCGGGGACTGCTCCAGACGGTGGGCCAGGCAGGCGCAGCCGAAGTCCTCCTCGGCGGCACGGGCGAAGGGGGCGATCAGGCTTGCGGCCAGCAGCACGGCGACGGTGTCTCGCATGGGGGCATCCTCGCGTGAATCCGCCCGTGGGTACAGGCCTGTCCGGGCCCGGCTTCGCAACTTGATCGAAAATCGCGGCGCGGTACGATCAAGCGTGCCCTCCAAGGAAAGCCCAACCCCCCCGAACTCCTCCGAGAACGGGTTTCTTGCCCAGTTTTCGGCAAGCGACGATCAGCGCGAGTGGTTCAGCCCCGCGCCCCCCGGCTATCAGAAGGGTCGCACCAAGTACGTGGTGGTCATCGGCACGGTCATGAGCGGCCTGGGCAAGGGCATCTTCAGTTCCAGCCTGGCCAAGCTGCTGCAGGACAAGGGACTGGCGGTGGCCCCCATCAAGATGGAGGGCTACCTCAACGTGGACAGCGGCACGCTGAACCCCTTCCGCCACGGCGAGGTGTTCGTGCTCAACGACGGTCTCGAGACCGACATGGACCTGGGCACCTACGAGCGCATCCTGGACCAGGACCTGTCGCGCCGGAACTTCATCACCGCCGGGCAGATCTACAGCGAGATCCTGGATCGCGAGCGCCGCGGCGGCTTCCTGGGTCGCGACGTGCAGATGATCCCGCACGTCACCGGCACGGTGAAGCTGAAGATCCGCCAGCTGGCCATGACCGGCGGCCCCGGCGGCACGCAGGCCGACGTGGTGTTCGTGGAGGTGGGCGGCACCGCGGGCGACTACGAGAACGGCTTCTACATCGAGGCGCTGCGCGAGCTGGCCTTCGAGGAAGGCCCCGAGAGCACCTGCTTCGTGGCCCTGACCTACATCCTGGAGCCGGCCACGCTGGGCGAGCAGAAGTCGAAGGCCGCGCAGCTGGGCATCAAGCGGCTCATGGAGAGCGGCGTGCAGCCGCACGTGA